>JAMPFR010000120.1 GCA_023664365.1 Acetatifactor muris
AAGATATGAGGCATCCGGAGCAGGCCATAACAGAATTTTCCTTTCAAGGCTGGATGTAGAGGATAAAAATTGACCCTTGAACTGCTGCGTGATAAAATGTCGGTAGCCGTATCGATGAGTCCGGTGGAGAATCATATCCTCCGAATTTGTCCGGGAAGATAAACAGGACGAGGGTAAGAAGAGTATGGGAGAAAATGCATTTTCAGTGGAAAAATATGCCGCAAAGGCAAGGCAGGCGGTAGCGGAAGGGATCGTGCTGCTGAAGAATGATGACAATATCCTGCCCCTGGTTTCCGGCAGCAGGCTTGCGCTGTTCGGCAGGAGTCAGTTCTGCTATTACAAAAGCGGAACGGGTTCCGGGGGACTGGTGAATACCGCGTATGTGACAGGCGTCCGGGAGGCGTTGGAAAGGGACGGGCGCTTTGCACTGAATGAGGAGCTGAAAAGGAGCTATGAGGAATGGCTGGAAAGCCACCCCTTTGACCAGGGGGACGGCTGGGCCAGAGAGCCTTGGTTTCAGGAGGAGATGCCGGTATCAAAGGAGCTGGCTGAGAAGGCGAAGCAGGATTCTGACACAGCTGTCATTATTATCGGCCGTACCGCAGGGGAGGACAAGGACAATCTGGCGGCAGAGGGAAGCTATCTGCTGACAGCGGTGGAGGAAGAAATGCTGGAAACAGTGTGCAGCGTATTTCCCCGCACCGTGGTGCTGCTGAACACCGGCAATATCATCGATATGAAATGGGTGGAGAAATATCGGCCCGGCGCGGTGCTCTATGTGTGGCAGGGGGGCCAGGAGGGCGGCAGCGGCGTAGCGGATGTGCTGAGCGGGGATGTGTGCCCTTCGGGAAGGCTTTCCGATACCATTGCCCGGAATATAGAGGACTATCCTTCTACGGAGCATTACGGGGACGGGGTGAGAAATTTTTACGCTGAGGACATTTATGTGGGCTACCGCTATTTTTCCACCTTCGGGCCGGAAAAGGTGCTATATCCTTTCGGGTTCGGGCTGTCCTACACCGATTTTGACATAAGGGCGGAAGTGGACGGAGCTCTGACAGAAGGAATGCGGGTTCGCGTACAGGTGTCAAACAGGGGAAGCTGCGCCGGGAAAGAAGTGGTTCAGGTGTACTGTCAGGCGCCCCAGGGACTCTTGGGGAAACCGGCCCGGGTGCTCTGCGGATTTGCCAAGACGGAGACTCTGCCGCCCGGCGGGAGTCAGGAGCTGGATATCCGGATTCCCATGCCCTGTATCGCCTCCTATGATGACAGCGGCGTGACGGGACACAAGTCCTGCTTTGTGCTGGAGCCGGGAAAGTACGTCTTTTATGTGGGTGAAAATGTCCGGGACGCCTGCCCCGGGGGAAGCTATATCCTATGCGGTGACACGGTGGTGCTGGAGCAGCTGGAGGAAGCTCTGGCCCCGGTGGAGGCTTTCAAACGTATGAAACCGGAGGAGCAGGAGGACGGTACTTATCGGGTGACCTGGCAGCAGACGCCGCTCCGCACAGTGGATCCCGCACAGCGGAGGCTGAGCAGACTGCAGGCATCGTCGGCAGCAGGGCTGCCGCAGGATCCACAGACTCTTCAGCCCACCGGGCAGCATTCGCAGATATCCGGGACAGCGCAGATACAGCAGGACTTGCAGCGGTTGACACAGTCGGATGGAAGACTGCCGCAGCAGGAGTGCGGCTTTACCGGCGACAAAGGTTATAGGCTTTCCGATGTGGAGAGCGGGAAGATTTCCATGGAAGAGTTCCTGGCACAGCTGACGGAGGAGGAGCTTTGCTGCATTGTCAGAGGTGAGGGAATGTGTTCTCCCAAGGTGACGCCGGGGACGGCAGGAGCCTTCGGGGGTGTGACGGAAAGTCTGCTTCATTATGGTATCCCCCTGGGCTGCTGCGCCGACGGCCCCAGCGGAATCCGTATGGACTGCGGGACCATAGCCTTTGCTATGCCCAACGGAACCTGCCTTGCCTGCACTTTTAATGAAAAGCTGTCGGAGGAGCTGTATCAGTGGGAGGGGCTGGAGCTTCGCAAAAACCGGGTAGACACGCTGCTGGGACCGGGTATGAATCTCCACAGAAACCCTTTAAACGGCCGAAATTTTGAATATTTTTCCGAGGATCCGCTGCTCACGGGCAAAATGGCGGCGGCACAGCTGCGGGGTATGCACAAATATGGCGTGACGGGCACCGTCAAGCACTTCGCCTGCAACAATCAGGAACACAGCCGCAGCTTTGCGGACAGCGTAGTGTCCGAGAGAGCGCTGCGGGAGCTTTATTTAAAGAGCTTTGAAATTGCAGTGAAGGAGGGAAAAGCCCGCTCCGTTATGTCCACTTACGGCCCGGTGAACGGGATCTGGACGGCGGGAAGCTATGACCTGCTGACAACCATTCTCCGGAAGGAGTGGAGTTACACCGGCATTGTGATGACGGACTGGTGGGCCAAGGCCAACAATGAAGGAGGGCCTGCCTCCATTCAGAACATGGCGGCCATGGTGCGGGCGCAGAACGACCTGTATATGGTGACGGGGGACGCTCTGAGCAATTCCAACGGAGACAATTCCATGGAGGAGCTGGGCCGGGGAACGGTGGCAAGAGGAGAATTTGTGCGGAATGCGGCAAACATCTGCCGTTTTCTGCTGGAAACGCCGGCGTATCTGAGAATGAACGGCAGAGAGACAGATCTGGACAGGGAACTGCAGCGATGCGCCGAGCAGGAGAATGCAGAGATGGGCGTTCTTTTGAAGACAGAAATGGCGGAGGAAGCCGAGATTGACGCTGCTTTGATTGATACCTCAAAGGGTAAGTCCACCACAATACAGGTGGCGGTGAAGGAAAGGGGAACCTTTCGTCTGGAATTTGCCTGCCGGGCCTCCGAAAACACTGCGGATCTGGCACAGCTGCCTCTGTCCGTGTTCCAGGACAGGCAGCTGGCCGGGACGGTGACTATTGCCGGTACCGATAAGGAGTGGCAGAGGAAATCTGTGGAGTTTCCCGTGCCTCTGTTCCATTATACATTTTTTATCAAGCTGTTCTTCGGAATGAGCGGCATGGAGCTGAAGGACGTAAAGGTAGTCATGGTGCAGTCCATGGAGAAAGAGCTGCGCAGGCAGCTGAAGGAGCGCCGGGAGGAGGCGCCGGAATAAAGTCAAAGGAATTCAATAATTCTGAAAGCCGGTTGTATCCGTGGAGCAATACCGCTGATGCGACTTGTATCAAAGCTGCTCCACAGGCCTGCATTTGCTTTATCGAGGCAGAATCCGAAATTCCGCCTCCGCCGCATATCTCCAGGTGATGCTGTTTTGCAGTATAGGCATAGTGCAGGGAGAGGGGCAGCTGCCATGCTCCAAAGCAGGAAGTGGACGAAAAAGGGAGGGCCTCCCCGCCTACTGCATCTATCATCGGCACACGAACGGAATCCAGTAGTGAGACCGCTTTTATACCGGAGTCTGCCATAAGCCGGAAGATATAGTCGGCAGGAAGCTCTACATTGACTTTCGGCATAATCTGACATCTCAGAGAACGAGTCAGGGTTTTCAGTAAGTGTGAAAGCTGTTCTGAGAAGTCGCGCTGACATAAAAAGGTTCCCAGGTAAAAAAAGTCCAGCTGTATGATTTCTGCACCTGCTTCCTGAAAACGCTGACAAAGCGGCAGCCAGTCCTCCGGCATTAACGAAAGCGCTGTAACGCTGGGAATGATGGGGATGGAGCAAAGCGCGACGCTATCATGGTACAATGCCAGTCCCTCCTCGGCGGTCAGAATTTCACGTTCAAAGGAGGAGGATGCATAGTAATGGCTGTGATCTGGGGAAAACAGCACTTTTCTGGCGGCATAGCCGGTTTTTCTTTCATAGGCACAACATGTCTTTAGTATGGCGCCTCCGGCGCCATGAAGCTCCCCTTTCTGAATGCGCTTGGCATGTTCTGTTAAAGGGCTGGAAGCGAGAATGAGAGGGTTAGGGAAATCGATTTTAAGAAATTGTATACTCATGAGTGTTCTCCTTTCCGGTTTTTTTAAGCCGATCATGATAAAAATAGTTTGTCAGTTTAACAGAGTATTTTGTCTGTAAGGCTTGTATCTGCCATTCCAGCTCTTTCCAGTATTCTGCAGAATGATGCAGATAGATGTCATGGTAGAGAGGAACCAGTGACGCATATTTATCTTTTACATAGGAAAGCACATATTCTTTTTGCGCTCCACGCAGATTCAGGTTCTCAAAGCATATTTCACTGACATACGGAGCGGCTTCCGTAATTAACTGTTCCAGATTGGATAAACCGGGGAAAATGGGGGATACAAAAAGGTAAGTAGATAACCCCGCCTGTTGAAGCTGCTGCAGCGCCTTCAGTCTGCCGGCGACAGAGGAAGCCCCGGGCTCCATGTCTCTGCGGAAGGAATCGTCCAGAGTATTCATGGAAATTCCGATTCGTATGTTGGAAAACTGTAAAAAAAGGTTTATATCCCTTGTTACAAGATGGGATTTCGTGAGAATTTCTACATTCGCCGCGGTTCCAAGCAGACGCTGCAGGATTTTCCCGGTAACGCCGTACTTGCTTTCCAAGGGTTGGTAGGGATCCGTCACAGAGGATAATAGCAGAGTTTTTCCCGTTATTTTCCGGGGCGGTTTCAGGGAGGGGCAATGTTTGATGTCAACAAAGCTGCCCCATTCCTCTGCATGGCCTGTAAAACGCTTCATAAAAGAAGCGTAGCAATAACGGCATCGGTGACTGCAGCCTACATATGGATTGATGACATAATCCGAAGCGGGAAGGTTTGATTTTACAATCATATTTTTGGTTTCAACGGTCTGTATTTTCATAAGTGTCTCTCCTTTGCCGTAAAGGTAGTCACAAGCACCATCAGGACGCAAATGGCTGCCGGATATGAAAGCTGAAGCAGGCACTTTGGAAAAACCAAAGTCCAGACGACGGCAAATCCTGTTCCCATAAAGTGTCCCAGATTTTCCGTGAGCACAAGCTGTTCCTTCATGTATGACGAGGAATGTCTGTATAGGCCGGTTATGGCAAAAACAGTGCCTCCGCCGAAGCCGGTCAGAATCCAAAGAAAGAGAAAAAGACCATAAGGCACATTTGGCAGCAGCAGAAGGATTAACAGGAGAACAGCATGTCCTGCCAAAATCATTTTAGTATAGAATGAGGCGCCTGAAAAGGTGCCAAATGATTTCGGAAAGGTATGCTGCAGAAGCTTTGCCAACGGTTCTGCGCTCAGATATGTTAACCAGGTACATGCAAAAAACAGCATTGTGAGAAAAGGATTACCTGTAATCCGGTATGCATACAGGAGTACGCCATAGGCATAGATGAAATAATGCAGCTGATGCCATAACATAATTGTGCATACAGAATGCAGCTTTGGCGCAGGTATATCAGTCGCTTTTGCACAGTCGGTAAGCCGCCCCAGAGAAAAGAAAACTATAAGGCAGCATAGCAGTAATAGAGGAAAAGGTATATATGCCGGCAGCGGAGCCAGCAGAAATCCTGCAATGCGTGCGAATCTTTTCCGGACGGTGCCGATCCGTGTCTTCATCTCTGCACGGACGCTCTGTGCAGCACAGGACAACAGCAGAATTCCCGTAAAATATAATCCCCATTGAAGAGAAGAAAAGATATTCAAAAACGGCGCAACACATAACAGCAGCGCAGAAAGAAGCGTGACCTTCCGCAGGGCGTCGATACGGAGGCGAAACGGTATGGGGAAAAGGTTACCGGCCTGATAGGCAAGGCAAAGGGAAAAGGCCCGGCCCGGACTATAACCCAGGCCGATTCCCAAAAAGATAGAACCACACTCAAGCAATGCGGTCATAGTGCTCAGTATCAGAAACATATCTATCCTCCTTTGCAACGGAAATAAGCGGGCAGATGTGGGGCTGTTCCTGCCAATAGCGGGCACGCGGACTCTCCAAAATCTGAGACAAAGACTCTGTTTTAACATTTCCCAGTCGAAAAAGTTCCTCTGAAATGTGGGAAGCGCGGTCGAATGCCCAGAAGCATGCAGTCACATCTCCATTTGGCAGGATGCCTATGGATTTCTTTACACAGCGGCATTCTGTGGTGTAATTTTCATGCCCCTTAATGGTGTAATGAAAATGAAGGCTTGGCTTTGCGGCGGAAGGGTTTTCCCGATCCAGACGCTGTATTTCACGGACTGCCTTCAAAAGTTCCTCGTCGCTAAGACATTCTTCCGGATAATCTGCACCTCGGCCGGTGGGATAGAAGCGCAGGAGACTCCATTCATCAATCCGGTTGTTACAGAGCCAGTCATATAGTGCGGCCAGATTATGCTTTTGGCAATTGCTTTTGGTCAGCACGGTTTGGATTCCGGTATGGATCCCATATGCCTTCAGATGCGGTACGGCATGTGCAGCCGTCTGAGCATACTCCAGAGGGCGAAGCCGATAGGCAACTCCCGGGGGGGTGTCCATAGTCAGTTCAATTTCGCCGATGATATTCGAGAGATAAGCGGCCCGCTCCTCTGTGATACCGTATCCGGAGGTGCTGATACCAAGGTTGTCCTTCCCGATTATATGGGATATTTCTTCTGCAATTTCCAAATTGCGAAGATCCGCCATAATTTCACCCCCCGATAAGTCGACTTGAATGCTTCGCTTTGCTGCCAGCTGTCGAATCTGATCGACAACCTTGCATTTTGCAGTGAAATCCAGTTCATCCGTCTCCGGTTCGGCAGACGATGCATCCATACAGCAGATAAGGCAGTGGAAAGGGCAGCGCCGGGTCATGTCCCAAATAATGGTAAATTTTTTCATAAGATGTTTCCTCGCTTTCTCTAATATATGAAAGATTGGCGGTTACAGTCATTATTTTAGACGATATACGCATGCCTGTAAAAACCGAAGTACAGACCTTTTTTGGAAATTATTTTTGAAAAAGCGAGGAAAAAATATATTAGGGAAACGCTGAATAATACCTTGATCGGCATTCCCCTTATCGACATCACTCC
>JAMPFR010000121.1 GCA_023664365.1 Acetatifactor muris
ATTTTATCTTATATGACCTTAAAAAATCTGTCTAGTTTATTGTAGCCTATTCAAGCCCTCAATACCGAATTTTGTGGCATGATACATGGAATTAGCGGCAAAGGCCACCTGTGCGCCGTAAGTAGACATCTGGATGATCCTGCCGCCTCCCTGCTTTCTCAAATAGGGCAGGGACGACTTGATCAGATGGATGGATCCCACCAGATTTGTTGCGATAATATGGTCTATTTCTTCATCCGACAGTTCTTCCGCACAGCCAAACAATCCATAGCCGGCATTGCTGACCACCACATCAATCCGCTCATATTTTTTAAAACAGTCCTCTACAAGCCTTTTTAGCGCCGGGATATCCGTCACATCCAGAATCTCACAATCAAATGTTTCCGGATACATTTTGATCAAATCCTGAACCTTATTTTTGTTCCGGACAGTACCGATTACCCAGTCGCCTTTTTCCAATAGTTGTTTTGTCATCTCGTAACCAAATCCACTGGACACGCCAGTGATAAGCCATGTTCTACTCATTTCATTTTCCTCCTTTTTATGCCAGTGAAACAATCCACTCAACCGTCTTCGGATCGTAATGGCTGAAGAACAGGCTTTCACCTCCATCCAGCCCTTCTATCCGCTGCATTTCCTCCTCCGTCAACTCGAAATCAAACACATTGATGTTCTCTTCCATACGATTCTTATGGACAGACTTGGGGATTACCACCACACCGCTCTGGATCAGGAACCGGAGCGCAGCCTGGGCAACGCTCTTATCATATTTCCTGCCAATCTCCATCAGGACAGGATTGGTAAACATATCATTCTTTCCCTCTGCAAAGGGTCCCCAGGACTCAATCTGTGTGCCATATTTCTTCATATATTCCTTTGCCGGTTTCTGCTGCTGGAATACATGGGTCTCCACCTGGTTTATTGCCGGTTTCACTTCCGCAAAATGAGCAATATCAATATAACGGTCCGGATAAAAGTTGCTTACCCCAATGGCGCGGACTTTCTTCTCTCAGTACGCCTCCTCCATGGCACGATAAGTCCCGTAATAATCGCCAAAAGGCTGGTGAATCAGCAGAAGGTCGATATACTCGCTTTTAAGTTTTTTTAAGGACTCGTCAATGGATGCCTTTGCTTTTTCATACCCGGCATTGGTGATCCATACCTTCGTAGTGATAAAAAGCTCTTCCCTCGGCACACCACACTTTTCAATCGCACTGCCAACGCCTTCCTCATTGGCATACGCCTGGGCAGTGTCAATAGAACGATAGCCCACACGAATAGCATCTGCCACGCATTGCTCACATTCTTCCGGGGTCACTTGATAAACCCCATATCCTAAAACCGGCATTTTCACGCCATTATTCAAAGTTACATACTCCATCTCTGTATTTTTCTCCTTTACAATTTTCAGGACTGATTCTTTCCACAGCCCCAAAGGATAACTGCACCTGATGTTTCCTTACTCCTGCGGTTTCAACGGTCCATAATAATACGTTCCGGGACGGCCTGCAGGACACTTTGCGAACATATTTTTGTAGAAATCGCCGCGGGGACCGTTAAATTCATCGATTGCCAATGGGGTGACAATAATTCCCGGCGCAATGCCATTCAGCCTTGCGCCCCGCTCTCCCCACTTCACTGCCTCTGCCATGACACGCTTTTCATTACAGCGTTTTGCCATCTGACAGGCATGGAGTGTATCTTTGATATTCTCCGGCTGCAACATTTCCAGAGATAACAATTCCTCTGCAGGCGTGTGTTCAGATACAATCAGTCATGCCAACTCAATTCTGTTTTACAGGAAACCTGGCTGCTTCCCATACCCTTTTGCCAGTTTCTGCTGCCTGTCCTTTCAGCCCTGTGACTTTCAGGAACCAAAGTTTCCCGCACACTCTTTCAGCCGTGTGATGACATCGATCTGCTGCGGGCAGGCACGCTCACACTGCCCACAGGCAATGCAGTCGGAGGCTCTGCCCCCATCTTGGACAGCCTGGGAATAATCCCGCCTGCCTTCTTCCAGCTGCCCCCAGACTAACTGCTTATTCCTGGCTGCAAAAATCTCAGGAATCGCAATCTTCTTCGGACAGCCCGCCGTGCAGTAATGGCAGGCCGTACAGGGGATCGACCTGATACCGTTCATGGCCTCCTGCGCTTTCCGGACAGCAGCCTGCTCCCCTGCATCCAGCGGTCTGAACTCTTTCATGTAGGAAAGGTTATCCTGCATCTGCGGGATATTGGACATCCCGGAAAGCACAGTAATAATGCCCTCCAGTGACGCCGCATAACGGATCGCCCAGGATGCAAAGGATGCTTTCGGGTCGGCTTCCCTGAGAATTTCCTGTACCATCGTGGGCGGATTTGCAAGGGCGCCGCCCTTGACCGGCTCCATGACGATAATGGACTTGCCATGCTTCCTTGCCACCTCATAATTCTCCCGCGCAGTCACGTCCGGATTTTCCCAATCCGCATAGTTGAGCTGCAGCTGTACAAACCCGGCGTCCGGATGGGCAGTCAGTATCTCGTCCAGAATGTCCGGTGTCGCATGGAAAGAAAAGCCCCAATGCTTAATAAGCCCTTTTGCCTTCTGCTCTTTCACAAAATCCCATAAATGATATTTGTCATAGGTCTTATAATTGCCCGCCTGCAAGGCGTGCAGCAGATAGTAGTCAAAATACCCCGCCCCGGTGCGCTCCAGGCTGGTATAGAACTGCTGCTTTGCCGTCTCCTCATTATGCGCCCCCATCCACGCACACAGCTTGGTTGCCAGGGTAAAGCTTTCACGGGGATAACGGTCCACAAGCGCCTCTTTCGCCGCCCGCTCGGAGTCGCCGCTGTCATAGACATAAGCCGTGTCAAAATAGGTCTGCCCAGCCTCCATAAATAAGTCAACCATCTTTTTCACCTGTTCCATATCCATCTTGCCGGAAGGCATCTTAGGCAGGCGCATCAGTCCAAAACCCAGCTTCGGGGTACTTTCTCCAAAATATCGTTCCATAATGTAAACCTCTCCTTTCATAATCCGCAAGTGTTCCTGAGCGTTTTATACGCATCGGCAGACACATTGATATTGTAATTTATTTCACACGAACCGGCATCCTGCCAACAGCGCACAGCTTAGAATCTCTACAAAGCTTTATGTACTATTTCCCAAAATACTCCGCGATTTCTTTCATCCTTCTGCTCTGCGCCGTATGGAAAGGACATCTTCCGTCACAGTGCCCGCAGCCGATACAGTCTCCGGCTTTGACACTAAGCTTCCCATAATGGCTGGCAGCCATGGCGTCCCCCGCCAGGGCCAGATCGTAATATTTGTTCACCAGCCCTATATCGATCCCTGCTGGACAGGGCTGACAGTGGTTGCAGTAAACGCAGTTACCAAGGACCGCCGCAGGAGCAAACTCTCCTATGATGGAATAATCCTTTTCCTCTGCCGGTGCCTCAGAAAAACCAAGCAGCCTGTTCAGATCCTCCATGCCACGGACACCGGGAACCACCGACAGCACACCGGGACGGTCCAAAGCATACTGGATGCACTGATACCGCGTCATTTTTGTATGGAACGGTGAAGTTTTTTCATCCAGCAGCTTGCCGCCATGAAATGGTTTCATAACCGAAATGCCAACACCCTCCATTTCACAGCGCCGGAACAGCTTTGCCCTCTCCGAGACAGAACCGATCCCCAGCTCATCCCCCTGCTCCAGATCATAGGCCGGATTGATGGAAAACATCATCATATCCATAAGCCCGGTGTCCAGAACCCGCTCCGCAACAGAAGGCGTGTGGGAAGAAAATCCGATATAATGTACCTTCCCCTGGGACTTCATTTCCTTTATATAATCCAAAATACCTGCCTGCAGGATGCTGTCAAAATCCCTGTCCTCATCCACACAATGCAGAAAACCGAAATCTGCGTAATCTGTTCCCAGCGTTTTCAGTTCCCAGAAAAAAGTATCCTTTATCTCTTTCAGGTTCCGTGACCATCCATATTCACCCTTGTTATTATATACCGCGCCAAAATGGAGCTGGAAAAATACCTTTTCCCTCTGTCCTGCGATCGCCCGTCCAAAAGGCTTGTAGGCATTTTCCCCTCCTGCACACAGATCAAAAAAATTGATACCATGTGCGATAGCGCTACGGACAACCTGCTCGATCTCCGTGGAAGAGCTTTTCTGAATTCCTCCCATCCCCAGACCAGGAACGCTGAATTTTTCCTGTTTTATGCCATGCGGAAAATTACGATATTCCATTGCTTACCCTCCACTCTTTCATAGCCTGTCATATCCGCCATTGACCATTTCCAGAAGCCTGGCAGAATTTCCTGTCTTATTTCTTTGCCGCAGGCGAACCGCCGAATACCCCTGACATCTCCATTTTGTCAAGCTGCCTGTCAATTTCCGCTACTTCTCCTGCCGTCAACAGGATATCTGCTGCCCCCGCATTTTCTCTGACCCGTTCTATCTTTCTGGAACCCGGTATCGGTACAATGTAAGGCTTTTTACACATCATCCACGCAAGGGAGATCTGCGCAGGAGTCCCTCCCTTTTCTTCCGCCAGAATCCTGATGAAACTCAGAAGTTTTTCATTGGCATCATAGGCTTCTTCTTTATACTGCGGCATGAAATTGCGGTAATCTCCTTCTGCGAATGTTGCTCCTTTTCCAAAAGCATCTGACAAAATGCCGTTTGCCAACGGGCTGAACGCCACATATCCAACGCCCAGTTCCTCCAGCGCCGGGAACAGGTTCTCATGCCAGCGCGCCATCATAGAATAGCGGTTCTGGATGCAGGTCACCGGGCATACCCCATGGGCTTTCCTCAGATACTCCTCATCCGTTTCCGAAATCCCCCAATGGGTGATCTTTCCTTCCCGCATCAGTTCTGCCATCACCCCTGCCACTTCCTCTGCCGGAATTTGAGGGTCAATACGGTGCTGGTAATACAGGTCAACATGGTCGGTCTTAAGTTTTTTCAGGCTTCCTTCAATGGACGCCCTGATCGTATCCGGGCGGCTGTCCATAACCAGTCCTTTTGATGAATGATGTACCCCGCACTTTGTCGCAATCATCACCTTGTCACGGATAGGCTGCAGAGCTTCCCCAACGATTTCCTCATTGTATGAAATGCTCCCGTCCTCATAGTTTCCGGTATAGCATTCTGCCGTATCAAAGAATGTATAACCGTCTTCATATGCCTGCCTGATCAGCCTGACTGCCTCATTCCTTTCTACCGCCGGTCCATAGGCGTGGGACAGCCCCATACAGCCCAGCCCCACTGCTGAAACTTCCAAGTCTTTTCCCAATAGTTTTGTCTGCATTGTTCAGATCCTCCTCCTTTTCTTTTATGGCATCCAAATACCGATACCTTGCTTTGTCCATTGCTCTCCGCCTGGAATGAACCGCTATGTTTCACTACTCTTTCACCGCCTCATTCACACAGCGCAGCGCATTCAGGGAACGGGGATACCCGATATAGGGCAGGCACTGGGAGATAACTTTGATCAGAAATTCTTTATCGTTGCCAATACGCATATTCGCCGCTGCATGGGAAGTCAATTGCGGCTCACAGCCGCCCTGTGCCGCAAGGAAACAGAATGTGATCATTTCCCTCTGTCTGTAATCAAGCCCGCCCCTGGTGTAATAATCCCCAAAACAGTTATCTGCAAGCCAGTAATTGATATGGCGGCTCTCTTCCGGCCCCGATTTCCAGAAGTCCCGCATCCCTTCACCAAAGATATCCACCTGTGCCTGTGTACCCGCTTCCCGGCGATTTCCCGTGGTGGTGGTTGCCTGTGGCTCCAGTGGCAGCTTGATCCCCTTTTCAGTCAGCACCTCGTTCGTGATCTTCAAAAACGGGAATACACGCCCGATCCCCAGATAAGCCACCGCCTGATAAACGATCTCCTTTACCTCCACAGGCGTAACGCCAAAATTCAAAGCTGCCGGAACCATGGCACGGAACTCATCCGTCCCCTGGCACCCAAGCAGCGTGGCAAGGATCGCCATGAACCGTGTCCTGTCATCCAGGTCATCCTGTCTTACCACCTCATCAAAGGCAAAATTGTCAAATCGCTCAATAAACTCCGGGTCTGTCTCCAGAAACCTGGACTGATACCCCGGAAACATTTTTTCATGATATGCTTTCGATGCTTCTGTAATTGCCATAATACATTCTCTCCTTTTCGATTTTATATGCTTTTCCCTGCTTCATATGCTTTCTCAAAAGCCGGGTGCCTGTAGACATCATTCCTATCCCATGTGCCGGTTCCATAGATGATGTCTTTTTCCTGTGCGCCGGGGAGACATCTTAAATACCCGCGCAGCCCCGCAATAGTCTCATCGGCTGCACTGTGCCGGGGGTCAGCAGCAGTGACAATGTAATAAAACTTCTTATCCCTGATCTCCTGATATCTTGGCAGGCACCGGTCAATAAAAACTTTCATCTGGGCGCTCATGGAATAAAAATATACCGGTGTCGCAAGAACGATAACGTCCGCTCCAATCAGTTTCTCCATAATTTCCCCCATATCATCCTTCCGGACACAAGCCTTTGTCTTTCCGCATCCATAGCAGGCCATACAGGGATGGATATCTTTTTGTCCGATACTGATCTTCTCTGTTTCATGCCCTGCCTCTGCCGCACCTTTCAAAAACTGGTCGCACAGGACATCTGAATTACCCCCGCTGCGCGGGCTTGCGCTGACAACTAATACTTTCATCTTCTATCTCCTCGCAATGCTTTTCCTTTTATAAGGCTTCCTGTCTTTATTATATTGGCTCCTGCCAGCAATAACAATTTTGTTTTCAGGGATATTTAATAAGAAAAACTTATATGAAAATAAGCCGTACAACCAACTATATACAGGTACGGCTTTTCACAGTGTCCTGATCAGGAAATAACAGAAAATTTTGATTTCAATATATCAGCAAATTCCTCTAT
>JAMPFR010000122.1 GCA_023664365.1 Acetatifactor muris
TACCTATATATATCAAATCACCACTTTCCGCAATCTGATAAAATTCTCCTATGTACTGTCTTAAGTAATCCTCTACATCCTCCCAGTTTATATACCGCTTACCTCTAAATCGGATATCGTGGATTAATACAATCTCATTTCCTTCGACATCCTTAACAATCGCAATATTTCTCTTCTGCATAAATAGTTCAGTACTCCTTTCCCGTAGTATATTTGAAACAGCTTGCTGCTGTCTCCTGTACTCCACCCACTCAATATCGATGTGCTCAACCATGAAAAATAGTTGCCTGGCATCAACATTTAACGTCGAAACATTCCTTTACAGTTTTATTTTCAGGGAAAATCATTTTGACTTTAAAAACTCATGACAGTAAAATATGCTTAATCAGATTTTTAAAAATTTCTTCATTGGTATTTTATCAAATCTTTCTTCACTCTACAATCTACGAATTGCTATTTTATTAAAATTTCATTTTTCATTTTTGCCACCTGTCCTACATCATCCACCCCGCCAGCACCACGCTGGCTGCCGTCCCTGCCAATGTGGCCAGCAGGGCGCCTGTCAGGGTGTACCTGGTCTTTGTCACTTTCGCCGCCAGGAAGTAAACGCTCATGGTGTAAAATACTGTTTCAGTGCAGCTCATCAGAATGGACGTCAGCATCCCCGCATAGGAATCCGGGCCGGAGGTCTTGAAAATATCCAGCACCAGCCCCGTGGAAGCGGAGGAGGAAAACAGCTTTACGATCAGCAGGGGCATGAGCTGTGCCGGAAGGCCCACCTTTTCCGTTATGGGTCCCAGCAGCCTGCCAAGCATATCAAAAAAGCCGGACGCCCGCAGCATTCCGACTGCCACCATAAGCCCTATCAGCGTGGGCACGATATCTACCACGATCTTCAGCCCGTCCTTCGCCCCCTTCAGGAAGGTCTCATACACCTTCACTCTGGAGACGTAGCCATAGCCTACAATAAAGAATATCAGAATGGGAATTATAATATCAGAGAGATGCGCCAATGCGTTCATACCGACTTACCCCCTTTCAGCCCGCTCCTGTCCTTTATCTTGCAGTACACCACTGCCACCAGGGTGCTTACAAGGGTAGCCGCAATAGCCGGCGCGATCACCGCCGTGGGCCGGGCGCTGCCGTACTGGCTGCGGTAGGCGATCATATTCACAGGGATCAGCTGCAGGGAAGAGATATTCAGAATCAGGAAATTACACATTTCATTGCTTGCTTGTCTTTTAAGCTCTCCTTTGGCTTTTCCGCCTTCCAAATACTCCGGATTCCCCCGCTCCGCCTCCAGCTTCGCCAGTTCCTCCATGGCCTTTAAACCTGCAGGGGTACACGCCCAGCCCAGGCCCAGCACATTGGCAATGATATTGGTGGCTATGTATTCCCTGGCGGGATGCTTCCGGGGAATCCGCGGAAACAGAAATGTCAGAAAGGGAGAGAGCCCCTTAGTCAGCTTCGCCACCAGACCCGCTTCTCTTGCGATCTCCATCAGGCCCATCCAGAGCGCCACCACCCCTGCCATAGTAATGCACAGAGATACCGCCTCCTCCGCACTGTCAAGGGCCGCGTTCGTCACCGCGCTCATCTGCCCCGTACAGGAGGCAAAGACCACCGCCAGCAGTATCATCAGCGCCCAAATCATATTCAGCATTTTATCACCGTCCCGGCTTCCTCACTCTATATTTATTCGGCCGTTCCGGGAAACTTTCCTGTTTTCTCCCTTACTGCTCATCCAGATAGAGCTGCACCCGGTTCTGTATCAGCTTAGCAGCCTCTTTCGCGGTTCTATCCCCCTGAAGGTATGGCTCCATCTCCTCTGTCAGGATCTGTGTGATCTGCGCCGGCCATTTATCCTTTACCTCACAATTCTCCAGCAGATCCATAAATTCTTCCAGATAAGTGCTTCCGTCCGGCTTTAAATATCTCAGATCCGCCAAGGAGGTATTTCCGGCGATGGTATAAATCAGCTTAGGCACTCCATCCACCATCACAACTGAATCCCTGACCACATCCCGTCTGATGTTGACGCCAATCCCCAGTTCCCTATACAGCTGACGGTCATAATCCAGCAGAAGGGCAATATAATCCCGTATCTCTTCCTTATGCTCACTTTCGGCATTGACCGCAAGATAGCTGAACTGAGACCACATGAAATGGCCGCTGCCGTCTGAAGGATATCCCACCAGATGGCCCCTGCCGTCGTATTCGGATACCAGCTCGGAGAAATAATCAAGATCGTAAACCCACGTTACTCTTGCCGCGCACTCTTGATTCATCAACCGCTCACCGCCCCCTTCACCCGAACTGTCTCTATTTGTATCATACAAATCACCGTAGCGCTTGCATATCTCCAGGATCCGAATGAAACCCTCATCCTCAAACCGGGCGACACCGGCCTCCAGATCCAAATACCCGGAATGACACAGGTTCGGGAGCAGCGCCTCCAGACACCTTATGGGCGTGATGGGTACAATATATTCCTGTATCGGAAGCTCCCATTCTTCATGCTCCTCCAACAGCTGCATAAATTCCTCCAGATTCCAGGTCTCCCCCGGCCATGTGACATCTGCGGTAAGCATCGTATCTATCATAAGATCCAATGTCAGCCCTACCATTTTGCCATTCACCGTTCCCTCCTGAATAACGCAGGGAAAGATCTGCTCCAGGGTTTCCTCCGGGATCAGCTCCGTGAGATCCATCAGCACCCCTTTTTCCTCCAGGATCGCCAGGTCGTCCGCCGATACCAGCATCAGATCCGGTCCTTTTCCTCCGGCGATCTCCGCCATGATCCTGTTGCGAAAGGCGTCCTCCTGATCCTCCTCCGCACTCTCCGTCGTGATGGGACAGCTCCAGTGGGCAAAGCTGTACTCAACAGCCCCCTCCAGTATATAGTCTGTGCTGCTGTTCCGCAAAATCGCCATTCGGATCTCATCCTCCGGCTGATACTCTTGCTCCGACAGCGAAAAGACCTGCAGCATTTGCGAACTTAAGGCGCCGAGGAGAAGCTTGTCCTGACCGTCCGGCATCAAAAAGGCAAAATCCGGCCCCACCGGATAGTTGATCTCCTGCAGGGACATCATATCCGTCAGCTTCTTTGCCTTATTGTCCCACCGAAAGAGATGACGGCTATTGTCCACAAGGTACAACAGGTCTTCCTCCGGATACATGGCATAAATACTGCGGAAATCAGCGGATACTTTTATCTGCTTCCTGCTGCCTCCCTCCGGATCACAGCTGTAAAATAATGCCTCTTCCCCCTCCGTATCACACAGGACCATGCTTCCGTCCGCGCCTCTGGCAACAGCGTCTTCATTTATGGCACTTACCGGATTCCACAGGTAATCCTCCGGGAAGGGATCCGCCAGGGACAGAAGGTTTCCCTCCAGATCCGTCTCCGCCAGAAAATATTGCGGCTCTGCGCCTCCCGCACCATCAAGGACTCGGAAGGACAGCTTCCCCTCCTCAGGCATTGCAAGGGAGCGGATAGACCAGTTATCTTTTTCCGGAAAATCCAGCTCAAAGGGCTGCCAGGCCAGCTCCGTCACCCCTTTGCTGTAGGTGGTGAGAAAGAACTGCCGGGAGACCTCCTCCCCCTCCACGCCCCTGTATTCCGCCAGGATATAAACAGTGTCTTCAAAGATATCCGCATACAGGAACTTATCCTGATACTCCCATACGGGGACAGGATCCCGCAGAAGCAGCCTGGTATATTCGCCCAGATAAAGCTGATCTCCCGCGATCTGTAAAAGCCCCGTATCGGAGACAGCTGCCCCGGCATTTCCGTCTTCTTTTCCACTACAGCCCCCGGTTAAGACCGCCAGAAGGACTGCCGCAATGAGCCCCATATACTTTTTACCCTTCATAAACCCCGCCCCTTTCCTGTCATTATCATAGCCGATCGCTTGCTGTAACTCCTATTTTCATAAGTCAACAACCATGATGCAAAGCATACAAAAGTCAAAATGGGCAATCATATGTTCCACAAGCAGGCGAAAGCGGGTCTGCGGTGGAATGGGCAATCTGCGCCTATGTCAGCCCTCCAAGCAGCTTATACAGGAGCCGGTACAGCTGCTGCGCCTCCTCCGGCTCCACATTGACGCAGGCGCCCAGGCTGGCCGGTATCCGGACCGCCCGTTCCTTTAAGTCCTCTCCCGCCTGAGTGATGGTGACGAGCAGATTGCGCTCATCCTCCCTGGAACGGTTCCGCACCACATACTTTTTCCCCTCCAGCTTTTTCAGCAGCGGAGTCAACGTACCGGAATCCAGGTAAAGACACTCCCCCAACTCCCTGACGGTTACCTTCTTTTTCTCCCACATTACCATCATGGCGATATACTGGGTGTATGTCAGATCAAGCTCGTCAAGATAGGGCTTATATCTCCTTATAACCTCCTTTGCGCAGGCATAAAGGGGAAAACACAGCTGATTTTCAAGCTTCAGGCAGTCATATTTATTGTCCGGCATGGACATGCACCTCTTTCCTTTCCGTTTCAGGCCCCCGCCCTTTTCTTCTGCTCTTCATATGCCGCCCTGCAGGCTCTTGCAAGCTGGTCTGCGCAGGAAGTGGTTCTGCGCCCGCAGATCACTCCGGACAGCTTTTTCTCAATCTCCTCCACCGTCCAGCCGTCCACCAGAATGGGGATCGCCTTCAAATTCCCGTTGCAGCCTCCCGTAAAGGAAATATTTGTAACCACATTGCCGTCGATATGAAGCTTGATCTCACTGGAACAAGTGCCCTGGGTGGTATATGTATACTCCATCCCGCTCCCGGCATTTAAAAGTTCTTCGATCCGCCCTTTCACCATCGACATGTCGGCAGTGGGCTCAAAGCGCTCCACCACGTTCCCCTCCCGATCAATCAGAAACTTCGTAAAATTCCATTTGATGTCGCTGTTTTCTTTATAATTCGGATCCGTCCTTTCCAACGCGCTCTCAAGCATGGGCGTCAAAGGATGCTCCGGGTCAAACCCTGCAAACCCTTTTTGCGATTTCAAATAGGTGTAAAGCGGATCCGCGTTGTCGCCGTTCACCTCGATCTTGGAAAAAATCGGAAATTTAATGCCATAGGTGGAATCGCAGAAGCTGACAATTTCTTCATTGCTTCCCGGCGCCTGATGCCCGAACTGGTCGCAGGGGAAATCCAGAATGACAAATCCTTCGTTCGCATATTTTTCAAAAAGATCCTGCAGACTGTCATATTGTGGAGTAAAACCGCACTCCGTGGCGGAATTGATAACCAAAATAACCTTCCCGGCATAATCCTTCAAAGAAACCCTGCCGCCGTTGACATCCTCTACCGTAAAATCATAAATATTCATGGACTCATCCTCTCTTTCGCAAATTATTATAACAGTTTCTCAAGCTGCTCTTCAAGCTTTTCCGGTGTGACCGTCGGCGCAAAACGGGCTGTCACATTTCCCTCCCTGTCAACTAAAAACTTGGTAAAGTTCCACTTGATGTTATTGCCCATCACACCCTTCTTCTGCGCCTTCAGATAAGTGTACAGGGGCTCCTCCCCTTCCCCGTTCACCCGGATCTTCTTAAACTGCCGAAAGGTCACGCCGTAGCGGGACTGGCAGAAGTCCGTAATTTCCTCATCACTGCCGGGCGCCTGGTTTCCAAACTGATTACAGGGGAAATCCAGAATCTCCAGACCCTTGGACTGATATTTCTCATAAAGATCCTGCAATCCCTCATACTGGGGCGTGAAACCGCATCCCGTGGCGGTGTTGACGATCAACAGCACCTTCCCCCGGTACTCCGCCAGTGAAATGTCGCTGCCATCCTGTGCTTTTACCGAATACTCATAAATGTTCATGGGTCTTCTCCTCTCTTTCTGTTTTGCAAAATCAAATTGCATACAACCTTATTAGATTGTATGCAATCAAAACGGATTTGTCAACCCTATTTTTATTAAATCCTTCCGGAACCTTTATTTCGGTCGGAGAACTGCAGCCGGTCAGGCATCCCGGGAACAGTCCCGCGGCCAATGCCGCATTTAATACATGGGGCTGCCGTCCCCATTATACCATGTCTCCTTATAATTGATCTGATTTCCGTCGCTGTCATACTCACGCTCAATCTCAAGATAAGATTGTATGTTACCCTCCCCATCATAGTGTATCTTCTTTATCATCTCTCCCGCGCTGTCATACTTATACTCCACAGAAAAGGTGGCGTCGCCGTCCGTATTATACCCCGTCATCCTAATCGGATGATTGGCTTCCATGTCCCACTCTGTCTCAGCATAATAACTTATGCTGCCATCCGCATTATAGGATGTATCTATATAGTAGCTTACGGCACTGTAATAGTCCTGCGCATATTCAAGGGTGCCGTCCGCATCATAGTTGGTTTGTTTTATCTGCTCCCCGGCACTGTTGTACTTATACTCTATATAATCACCTGCGCTGCCGTCCATAAAATGCCATGTCTGCCTGATTTCCTGGTCGGCGCCGTTAAATTCATGGATATAGTAACTGCCGCCTCTTAAATCTTCCCTGACTTCATATCCTTCTTTCTCTGCCGGAGGCTCACTCGAATCAGGCGCTGTCCAGCCGTCCAGCCCGGACAGGTCCCCAATCTCATGCCATTCAATCTCAATAAAGGTGATCGAGTCGGGGCGCATGTCGATCCGGCCGGTCCAACAGGTCTCCCGATTGAGGGAATCTCCGTCCGGCGTAATCCGTGAAACAGAGCCTTCCCAGTTTCCGGCGGACCATGCCATATTCAGCATTCCGTTTCCGTCCCCGGCCATGGAAAGGACGACTCGTATACCGCTGCCTGCAATAGTTTCGGCAGGCTGATGTACCGTTTTTGTATCCGGGTCATATTGGAACACCCGGATATGGCTTG
>JAMPFR010000123.1 GCA_023664365.1 Acetatifactor muris
GACCGGTCATATAGTTTCCGTCATCGGACAGGAAATAAAAGGTGGTAAAATGCCATTCCACCTTTTCTTCCTCAATAAATTCATGCAGGGTATCAGGGTCAGTCTCCGCCGTATCCGCAATATAGTTCCTCCAGCTGTTCAGCAATCGCCAGTTTTTTGTGATGGTACTGCGAAAAGTGGCGTTGATCTGGGTATAGATCTCATCCAAATGGTCAACGCTCTCCAAAAAGATTTGCCGGGAAGCAAAGCGGGAGTATGCAAAACTGATGATGACGGCGGCGCCCAATACCACACATAGGATAAACACTTCCCACAGCCGTTTTCGAGTCATAACTCCTTACCCTCCCTTTTACTTGGCATCCCGCAGTTTGATATAGGTCGTAGGCGGCAGAGGCTGCTCTCCGGCCAGGAGGTAGTTCACCCACAGTGTCCGGGCAAATTCCTCAGTCATGGAGAAGCGATCCAGCCCGCCGGCGCCCAGAACCTGTTCCGCCAGGGGCTGAACCCCAACGGTCAAGTCCGCGATGATAAAGGAATAGGTTTCGTTGTCCTTCAGCGGGCCGTCGGCTGTCTCCAAGCCTGTCAGCAGATAGTTCCCCTCCGCCGTCTTTTCCACCTCCATCACCAGGCCGCTGACAATGGGCAGCGTCTGGTCGCTGATGGGGTCATTGAAAGAGCCGCAGCCCTCCACCGCCAGGCGAACGATCTCCCGGATCTGTGCGCCGGTGAGTTCGGCGGTGAAGAGGTGGTTGCCCCGGGACTGGAAAGATTCCTCCAACCGCTGGGCAGTATAACCCCCGGCGTAAAGGGAGCCGGTAGCAAGGGAAGAAGGGGCCAGCAGGAAATCGCCTCCGCCAATCTCGCGCAGCGTATTCGCGATGGCGGAGCCGGCCTGATTGCCTTCATCCGACCGAAAGCTGACGGGATACCCTGTCTCCAGCGTGGCAACGATCTCTGTGTCAACAACAGGGTCGGTGAGGGCTGCGTCCATTCTCTCAAAAGCGCTTCGGGAGTCCAGACCCTCTAACAGCATCCCCTGCATTGCTGCATGGGCGGCATCCTGAAAAGTGGGCGAGGACAGCAGGGTAAACAGATGATTGGCTTCGATCACGTCCCGCAGGTTCTCCACGGACTCCGGCAGGGGGATGTCCACCCCACGGTTATAGGGCAGCATATAGACGTAGCTTTCAGAAGACATGGCCTCGTAGCCCTCCTCGGAATACATGGCGGCCAGAACCTTTAACGCCAGCTCCTTTTTCTCTTCATTACCCTTTTCGCCAAGCTCCCCGTTTAGCGCCGTGCAGAACCGGGGGGATGTCAGAATCCAATTGTCCTCCGGCGTATCTCCGAAGTAAGGAAGAAGGACACAGTTGTGATAATCGGAATACGCCACAAGTTCGTTGATCATCCCGCGTATCATGGGAACTTCACCGTTACTAAAGCAGCCATATGTCGCACCGTAGCCCCGTGTCGTATCCTCTTCGTCAAGTCCGGTATCGGCTATGACGGTGGATAAGCGTTCAAAGGCTTCCGACCATACGGCCTCATCCAGGCTGTCAACCTGGCCCCTCTGATAATTCCTCCGCCACTCGGTCCCCTGACGGCTCATCAGCGCAGAGGCGGAAAAGCCCTCCAGGGTATAGAGGGAGGTGTAATTGTATTTGAAATCCGATGTATAGGGTTGGATGCCCAGCTCCCGGAAAGCGGCGCAGGCCGCAGCGAAGCTGGGATAATCGTCAGGCAGGGGGATGCCGTACTCCTCAAACATATCCACGTTGGCGATGATCCCGTTGGCAATCCCGCCGATGGGGAGCCAGTTGACGCTGCCGTCCGGCGATCGCCAGGCTTCCAGATAAGTATCGTAAAAAGAAGCTGCGGTCTCCGTACCGCTGAGATCCATCAGATAATTGTTCAGCTCCTGGGAATCCCGAAGGGACAGGCCGCCACCTATGGTAAGAATATCGGGCAGTTCCCCATGCTCCTGCCGAAAAAGGTAAAAATCCGTGGAATCCCTTCCCACGGTAAACTCCAGATTCGCCTCCGGGACTGCCTGCTGAAGCCAGGGGGCATAGTCCTCCAGCAAATCGGTGTTGTACAGACAGACGGTCAACGTGACCTTTTCATCCCCGCTTTCGCCGCAGCCGGTCAATCCCAGCATTATAACCGCCAGAACTGTCAAGATCCATTTTCTTTGTTTCATAGTACCGTACCTCCAATGCCCGGTCATTCTCAAAGAGAATGACCCCTGCTTTCCTTATTTTATTATACAGGTACGGCGAAAGATTTCAAGTGTAAAACGCTTTGTTTTCTAGAATTGTATCGGCTTTACATCCTCCGTCAGCGGCTCAAACCGATACTCCGGGAAGCTGTCGATAAGCTCCTCCAGGCACAGGGTGGTATTGTACACAATATCATGAGCCAGCATTACCACCTTTTTCCGCCCCAGCGTACTTTTCCGGGCATTTTCCACCAGCTGCTCAGGCGTGGTCTTTGCCACCGCGTCCTCCAGGCAGCCGTTCCAGTCAAAATAGATAAATCCTCTCTCCGTCATCTCCTCAATGATTTCCTCATACACATCCTCGTTGTATGAATTAATGCTGCCGCCGGGAAACCGGAACAGCTTCACCTCCACGCCGGTCACCTCATACACGGCGTCATAAGCCTCCTGAAAATCCTCCAGATAGCTGTCCACACTGGCGTAAATCACATCATACTCGTGTTTGTTGCAGTGGATGCCGATGGTGTGGCCCTCCTCCACGATCCTGCGGGCAACCTCCGGATGCTTCCGCACATTCTCTCCCACCACAAAGAAGGTGGCTTTAATATTATGCTCCTTCAGAATATCCAGCACCGCTGTGGTATTGTCCTGAGAAGGCCCGTCGTCGAAGGTGAGGTACATGGTCTTGGGGTGAAAGTAATAATTGACGCCTTGGGCAATCCCCGCCGCAATCTTATCCTGATAAGCGGGATCACACAGCAGTCTTCTCTCCTCTCCGTTGGACAGAAAGCCTGTCTCAATCAGACAGGCAGGCATGGAGGTCTCCCGAATGACATACAGCTCCTCCGTCTCCTGCAGCAGACGCTCCTTTGCCCCCGTTTCCTCCAGCGCCCCCCTGTGTACCAGCTGGGCAAGACGCCTGCTGCCCTCCTTGCTGCCGCAGTACCATGTCTCAATTCCTCCGGCGGAGCTTTCCTTCTCCTCGCAGGCATTCTGATGTATGCTGACATATATATCAGCCTCTGCCTCCTCCGCTATGGCGGCCCGCTCCTCCAGAGTGGGATTGGAATCGTTATCTTCTCTGGTCAGCACCACCTCAAACCCCATCTCCCGAAGTTTGTCCGCAGTGCGCAGGGCAATCCCCAGATTGATTTCCTTTTCCAGAGCGGTTTCCCGCATACAGCCCTCGTCATCCCCGCCATGTCCCGGGTCAAGGACGATCAACGGCGTCTCAGGTTCCTCTTCAGAGACAGGCTCCGGCCCTGTCATACTCCCCATATCCTCTGCGGGCTGTGCATCTGACACTTGCGTCATTTTTATCCCGTCCCCGGATTCTCCGCCGGGAAACAAGCCGCCTTCCCCGGACATATCCGGCGTCCCTGCAGACGCTGCCGTTTTCTCCGCCTGTAAAGCGTCTGCGGGCAGAAGTCCGAAATAGAGTACGCTCAGGCAGATGGAACAGATCAATGCTGCGGTCATAAACGCTGCAGCGACTCTGCCGGCCTTCCTGTTCAGATCCGTCCGCATATCTCTGTCAGCTTTTGCTCTCAGGCCGTCCTTCCCCCTGCCTCTTCTGTTTCCGCTGTTCAGGCTGACTCTGCTGTCCCAGGCGCTCACCCGCACCAATCTGACCTGATAGCCTTTTCCCCTTGCCTGCCCGCACATCATATCAAAACCCTCTTTTCATCTTATAAAAAATCCCCTGCAGCTGCTATATATAGCTTACAGGGGAACTCCGTCAAATATTCATATTTTTGGCATAAAATTTTCATAATTTTTCCATAATAGTTGCATCATGCTCTTAGCCCCGAACATTTTTCATCTGGAAATCTTCAGGAACAGTTCGTTGATGCCCTCGTAAAATCCCACGGTTACAACCGTGTTTTCGTCCTCCATGCCTGTAAAGACATATTTTTTGAAATAGGGCGTGGTCTCGGACAGGGGATTTGTGCCCTCATATTCCCGGGGTTCATCCAACCCCATATATTCCGCCCAGACAGCAATGATTTCATCCGGATTTACGTCTTCCCAGGAGGACAGATTCGTCCTGACATAAAACTCATAGACCTTTCCCGTATCCGCGTCTATGTAGGCGTCCAGCAGCCGGTTTGTCCTGTCTGCCGTCTGTATTCCCGTATCCAGGGAAATTTTCCACACCAGCACATTATTTCTCGGTTCCGGCACATCGATGGCGGAATACAGCACCGCAGTGTATGCCTTTTCACTGACGGACTTTACAGCGTCCGGTATCATACCCAGCCCTTTGAGCTCTTCCACCGCCCGGCCGCACAGCTCAATACCCTGGCTCTCTGCAATTTCCTGTCCTGCCGAATCCTTGCGGTTCACCACAAGAGCATAGGTTCCCGTCAGCTCCTGATAGCCCAGATTTACGTTATCTTCCTTTGTCATGGCATTCTGCTCACTTTCCGGCAGAATCTGATTATTCAGGCACTTCGACAAGATGAACAGCTTTTCGTTGCCGCTTAAGGAATAACGGTACCCTTCCGTCTCTGTTTCCACATCCTGGGTCTGAATCTGATTTAAAATTGTATTGTCCCGGTACTCCGCAAGGGCCTCAGGGCCAATAACCGCCACCCCTGCAATCAGCGCTGCCAGGGGCAGAAGCAGCAGACTCAATCTCCTAAACTTCATTTCCGTTCTCCTCCGCCGGCTTTTCCGGCGCATCCGGCAGCACAAAGCTCATACAGGTTCCTTCTCCCACCGTGCTGTCTATCCACAGCTCGCTCTCATGAAGCCTTAAAATTTCCACACAGAGGGCCAGCCCCAGCCCCGCGCCGTTTTTACTGCGGGAACGGGATTTATCCACCATGTAAAAGGCCTCCGTCACCCTTTGCAGCTCCTCCTCCGGGATACCCACGCCGTAATCCTGCACCCAGAATTCATAACCGCCTTCCACCACTCTTCCGGACACCTCCACCACGTCTCCCGGCTGAGAAGCCTTGCAGGCATTGTCCACCAGGTTTGAAAGCACTGATTTAATAAGGTTGACCTCCGCGTAAACCGTACCTGCGTCAAAGGAAACCTGCAGCCGCTGCTCCCTGTTTCCCGCAAACATATCCTCCAGGTGCCGGAAAAACACCTCCGCGGAAACAGGCTGAGGTTCAATCTGCTCCCGTTTGGTAACAATGATGTCCAACAGACGGAAGGACATATTTTCCAGACGTTTTCCCTCCGTATAGATATAGTTGGAAGAGAGAAAATGCTTTTCATCATCCAGCTCTCTGGAACGGAGCAGGTCTGCGTATCCGATAATAGCGGTCAGAGGAGTCTTCAGCTCATGGGCAAAAGCTGCGATGAAATCCTCTCTCGCCTGTATCTCCCCTTCCAGCTCTTCAAAGGTTTCCTCCAGCACATTTGCCATACTGTTGAAATCCTGGGTGAGCTGTCCAAGCTCATCATTGCTCACCTGTCTTGCACGATAACCGTAATCTCCCACTGCCATCCGCCGGGTAGCCCTGGCCAGCAGCCGTATGGGCTTAGTCAGAAACGTACATATCATAAACATCACCACTGCGCTGACGCCCAGCATAATGATAGTGACCTGGCGGTAAAGCTGAAAGCCCATTGCCCGCTCCTCAAACACCTCCGTCACATCCTCCAGGGTCTCCAGATACAGCTTCCTGTCCAAGGCATTGACTGTAATCCCCATCTGTATGTAATAACGCTCACCCTGCTGAATAACCTGCCAGCTTCTGGTATTTTCGGTGATGGTCTGCAGAAACGTGGTATCCTCCGTAAACCCCTGGCTGACGTACAACGCCTCTTTATCCTCATCGGAAAGCCGCAGCAGACGCCCGGAACCCTGTCCGCCTCCGTCCAGCTTCGCCCCTATCTGCTCCACGGCAATGTCCTGCAGCACACCATATTTGGTAGGTACGTTCAGCGCAGCCGTCTCCAGGGCAAAACGGAGAATATTGCTGCCGTCCAGGGCCTGTGCCACTTCCCGCTCCAGCGCCGTCTGAAATACAAAATTCACAAAGAAGTACCCGCTTACACCAAAGGCTGCGGCCATAATGATAATGGTCCACAGCAAAATTTTATACAGAAATTTCATACATATCCTTCCAGAGAATCCGCCTGCGGACTCTAAATTTCCAGGCGGTAGCCCACCTTATACACCGCTACCAGATTGTCCTCCCATCCCATCTTGCGGCGCAGCCGCTGTACATGAAGATCCAGCGTCCGGCTGTCCGCCAGATACTCGTCTCCCCAGACCTTCTCATAAAGGTTTTCCCGGAAAAGCGCAATGTTTTTGTTGCGGATGAAAAGCACCAGCAGACCGTACTCCTTATTAGTCAGCACTACCGGCTTTCCGCCTCGGGTCACCTTTCTGGCCTCCACATCCACCGTCACATCTCCCGCAGTCAGCACCGTTTCCGTCTTGTTGTAACGGCGCAGCACTACCTCCACCCGGGCCACCAGCTCCACCACGTCGAAGGGCTTCA
>JAMPFR010000124.1 GCA_023664365.1 Acetatifactor muris
GATATGAGGCATCCGGAGCAGGCCATAACAGAATTTTCCTTTCAAGGCTGAATAAAAAGAATTTCTCTGGCAATATTCCCGGAATAGTAGTATGATAAAATTATGAATCAAAAGGAAGGATGGAGGGTTATATATGAGATTTGAAAATGACAACGGGGCGCTTGTCTGCCGTCATAACGGCGAAACGCTGCGAATCGAGGCGTGGGGAAAGGATTCGCTCCGCGTCAGGGCGTCCATGTCGCCTGCGTTTACCGGAAACGACTGGGCGCTGACGGAGGAGCCTGCAGCCTGCCGGACACAGATCCGGATCACGGAAGAAGACCATTGGGTGGGCAACGGAGATATCGATAAGCGTGAGATTGCGTCCGTAACAAACGGGCGTATGAAGGCAGTCGTTAATTTTGCGGGGATTATTTCCTTTTACAGGGATGAGCAGTTATTACTGCGGGAATATTACAGGAGCTATGACGGTACGCTTTCCAGGGAAAGCCGCTGCCTGAAGCTGGTAAATCGTGAATGGAAGGGCGTCATCGGCGGCAGCGAATATTCCCTGAATCTGAAATTTGAGAGCAATAAAGATGAAAAGCTGTTCGGCATGGGGCAGTACCAGCAGGACTGCATGGATCTGAAGGGCTGCGTTTTGGAGCTGGCCCAGCGTAATTCACAGATTTCCGTTCCTTTTGCGGTTTCATCCATGGGCTACGGATTCCTGTGGAACAATCCGGCGGTGGGCCGGGTGACCTTCGGCAAAAATTATTACGAGTGGATTGCGCGTTCCACAAAGGAAATGGACTACTGGATCACCGCCGCGGATACGCCGAAGCAGATTCTTGAAAATTATACCGCCGTTACGGGCCGGGCGGAAATGTTCCCCGAAAGTCTGATGGGCTTATGGCAGTGCAAGCTGCGCTACCGGACCCAGGACGAGGTGCTGACTGTGGCGAGACAGTATCAAAAGGAAGGCATCAAAATCGATCAGATCGTCATCGACTTTTTCCATTGGACCGTACAGGGAGACTGGAAATTTGACAGCCAATACTGGCCGGATCCCAAGGCCATGGTGGACGAGCTTCATTCCATGGGTATCAGGGTCATTGTATCCGTATGGCCCTCCGTTGACCGCAAGAGTGAGAATTTCGGACCCATGATGGAAAGGGGACTGCTGATTCGAACCGAGCGGGGCGCGGCCCAGACCTATGATTATCAGGGGGACTGCGTTGAGATTGACGTGTTCAATCCGGAAGCCAGAAAATATGTTTGGGATGTTTGTAAGAAAAGCTATTATGATTACGGAATCGATGCGTTCTGGCTGGATAACTCCGAACCGGATTACGGGGTATACGATTTTGAAAATTACCGCTATCATACCGGGCCTGCTCTTTCCGTCAGCAATCTTTATCCCCAGTTATACAGTCGTGCCTTCTATGATGGGATGAAGGAAGCCGGAACGGATACGGTTGTGAATCTTTTGCGCTGTGCCTGGGCAGGCTCCCAGAAATACGGTAATGTAGTCTGGTCCGGGGACGTGCCCAGTACCTTTGAGGCGTTTGCAGACCAGCTTCAGTGCGGCCTGAACATGGGGCTTGCGGGGATCCCCTGGTGGACTACGGATATCGGTGGGTTTATGACGGATGATGTGAACGATAAGGATTTCCGTCAGCTCCTGATCCGTTGGTATCAGTTTGCCGTGTACTCTCCCGTACTGCGTATGCATGGAGACCGCGGGCCGTACAATATTCCGCCTCTGGATGACAGGGATTGGGGCGGCGGTTATCTGCATACCGGCCAGCCCAACGAGCTGTGGAGTTATGGTGAGGACAATTATGCCATTATGAAAAAGTATTATGATATACGCATTGCCATGCATGACTATATCAGAGACTTATATGAGGAGGCGCATACCAACGGTTCCCCGCTTCTTCGCGCCATGTTCTATGAATTCCCGGAGGATGCGCGGTGCTGGGAACTTCAGGACCAGTATATGTTCGGCAGCAGATATCTGGTGGCGCCGATTCTGCATTTGAACCAGTGGAAGCGGGAGGTCTATCTCCCCGCAGGCAAATGGAAGCTGACCTCCACGGGAGATACTTACGAGGGCGGGCAGAGTGTCAGCGTGGATGCGCCCGTGGAGTATATGCCGGTGTTTGAGCGGGAATGAGGAAGGTAAATGATTTATACGGCAAAAATTGAACAAACCAGCCATTATCCCAATCGGATGAAGTACTGTCCCGAAACGGATTCCTTTGTTGAAACGGCGGGGAAAAGTCTTTTTTATGAGAGGAACGTGGGTCAGCCCTATGGCTGGATTAAGGAATCCGGGACACCTCCCTGTGCGCACCTGGATGTTATTGTCATGACAGACGGAGAGTATGAGCTTGGGGAGGAAGTCCGTGTGAGAATCATCGGCGCTTTTAAGCGGAGTGACGGCGACAATAAGCTGGTGGGAGTCCCTGAGGACAGGGCTGTAAATGATTTTGCCGAATTATCGGAGACGGAAAAAGAGGATCTGCACCGTCTCTATCCCAGAGAGGCTGCAGGCGAGGGCTGGTTTGGGCGCGAGTGTGCGGAAGAAATCGTCAGAGCTTACTTTATCCTTTTTTTAGGCGGGTGACCGCAGGCAGGTATCGGAGGACATTTCAGACAGAAAGTATGTTTATGAAAAAAGCGGCTGCAGCAGTACGGCTTGTAATCAAGAATATATTATTTATAGGGTTTACCGTGCAGATCTGCCTGGGGCTTATCTGGATGGCTGCAAATTTTACGAAGGTGCAGGACTTTACGCCTGTTGACACAGGCGTGTATCCGCTCTTTCTGCGTGTGGCGGGGAGATGGCCGGGTCTGGTTTATCTTCTGCAGCTGGGCGCTGCCTTTTATGCGGGCTGCAGGCTGTTGAAAAGCCTGGGCGTCAGTCAAAAAATATGTCTGTGGGGCAGTCTGGCGCTGTTGACGCTGCCTATGGCAATGCAGTGCCATATGGCGCTGCTTCCCTATTCCTTTGTCGCATCCCTGGCGCAGCTGGAGCTTTCTTTTGCCTGGGAGTCGGCAGAAGAGGGGGAGAAGTCCGGTGAAGGGGCGTTGTGGGGGAGTCTGGCATGCTTCGGGGCACAGTGTCTGCTTTGGCCGGAATACTGTATTCCCGGAGCGGTTCTGCCCCTCTTGCTGCTTCTGAGAAGACTGCCCGGAATGCTTCGGAAAAAGGAGCGGTTATTTCGGGGCTTGCTGCTTGTGGTGTGTTTTGCGGCAGTGACGGCGGCAGGATGGGCTGCGGAGCGCAGTGAAGAAAGCGCCGGAGGCGGTACGCCGGGCTGGAACTGGCTGCTGGCAAAGCGGTTTGGCTGGCCCACCATCTGGGCGGACTGGGGCGGAGCCCCGGAGGAGCTGGGGCTGACAGACAGCAATGAAGTATGGTGGGGCGCTTATTATCCGTCTTATATGGATATATATGTGAAGCCCGGGCTGGAAACCATGACGCCGGAGGCCGGGGCTGCGGTCATGAAGAAAATGGTGAGCCGCGCATGGCGGATACATTATCCAATGATAGTGCGGCAGATTGGCTGGGATGTGCTTGGCTACAGTGTAACGCCGGTGATTCTGCCCCTGCAGCTGGCAGGTGACGCATATGATTCCTGCTCGGGCAGGAATTACGAGATTATGCGGGGCGGGACGCCGGTTCTGGCGAAATATTATGTGAGGGTGTCCTGCGGCTGGTTTACGGTTTCCCTTGTGCTTCTGGCCGGGGCGCTGGCGTCGGGCTGCATCGGGCGCTTTTTACAGGCGAAGGAAGAAGGGAAGACCCGGCGGGTATGTCTGTCACGGGTATTTCCTTATTTTGCGGCTGCCGTTTCCGCAGGTGCGGCTGTATTATTCTTCACCATACAGGGCGCGGGGATTATGGATTATAAATATACTGTCTGGATAAATCAGCTGTGGATTGTCTGGAGTATTGCGGCTGCCGGTTTTGACGGGAAGAATCAGGATAGGAGGAATAGAGTCAGTGCTGTTTAACTCGTATATATTCATTCTGTTTTTCCTGCCGGTAACTCTGCTGTTGTATTTCGGATTGAACAGACTGGGAAGAGAAACGGCTGCCAAATGGGCGCTTATAGGTATGTCGCTGTGGTTTTACGCCTATTTTCACATATCCTATTTATTTTTGATTGTGGGAAGCATTTTGTTTAATTTCCTTTTTTCCAGGGCGTTATGCAGGCTGGGCAGGGGGACGAAGGGGAAGCTTGTTCTGGCTGTGGGAATTACAGTCGATATAGGGGTTATCTTCTATTATAAATATTTTAATTTCTTTCTGGAAAGCGTAAATACATGGTTTCAGACGGGGTTTCAGATTAAGGCCGTATTGATGCCTCTCGGGATCAGCTTTTTTACCTTTCAACAGATCTCATATCTGGTGGATTCTTACCGCATGGAAACGGGAAATTACAAAATGGTTGACTATGTCCTGTTTATCACATTTTTTCCGCAGCTGGTTGCAGGCCCTATCGTATTGCATGATGAAATGATCCCCCAGTTTCGGGAAAAATTCAGAAAGAGGCTGAACCAGGACAGGCTGGCTCAGGGTATCCGGCTCTTTTCCGTCGGTTTGTTTAAAAAGGTACTGCTTGCCGATACATTGGGAAAAGGGGTTGACTGGGGATTTGCAAATCCCGGGGTAATGACGGCGCCGGATGTGGCGGTGGTATCCATCCTGTATACTTTGCAGCTCTATTTTGATTTCAGCGGGTACTGCGATATGGCCTGCGGTATCGCCGATATGTTTCAGTTTGATTTGCCGCTGAACTTTAATTCTCCTTATAAAGCGGTTTCCATACAGGATTTCTGGCGGAGATGGCATATGACGCTCAACAGATTTCTGCATAAATATATCTATATTCCGTTGGGAGGAAACCGAAAGGGAAAAGTCCGCACCTGGGTAAACATATTGATTGTCTTTACAGTCAGCGGTATCTGGCACGGGGCAGGGTGGACCTTTCTGCTGTGGGGACTGGTTCATGGCGCGGCAAGTGTTTTGTACAGGATTGGCAGGAAGATATGGGACAAAGTACCCCGGGCGGCGGGGTGGCTGGCGACTTTCCTGTTTGTGGATCTGGCATGGATCTTGTTTCGGGCGGATTCACTGAATACGGCGGCGCTTTTGTACAGGAAGCTGTTTACTCCATGGCAGTGGCGGATAAGCGGCGCATTACTGGAGCAGTTTAATATACTGGAGTTTACCTATGTGGAACAGCATGTGGCAGTGCTGAACAGATTTGTAAACAGATTCCCGTTTATACATCTGGCGGTGGTTCTGGCAGCGGCTTTGTTCATAGCGCTGGTTCCGCGGAACTGCCACGAGAAAAAATTCGTGCCCGGGCCGGGCAGCGCAGCGGGAAGTATTGTTTTGCTGGTGTGGTCTGTCTTATCCCTTTCGGGGCTGACTACCTTTTTATATTTTAATTTCTAAACAGGCAGGATGGTGCATAGATGGAAGCTAAGAAGTGGAATTTAACGGTAGTGGGGGGGACGCTGGGGATATTGGCGGCGCTGGCGGGGGCAACCCTGTTTGTTGATCCGTTTCTGCATTACCGCGGAGGGCAGGAGTTCCTGGAGTATCCCCTGAGGGATGAACGGTATCAAAACGACGGTATTGCAAGACATTATGAATATGACAGTATTATCACAGGCACCAGCATGTGCCAGAACTTTAAATGCAGTGAATTTGATGAACTGTGGGGAGCCGAGTCCGTAAAGATTACGAATTCGGGGGCCAGCTATCACGAGTCCTGTGAAAATATCCGAAGAGCGCTTTCGCACAATGCAAATGTGAAAAACGTATTGTGCAGTCTTGACGGAAACCGCCTGAACTATCCGGCCTTCAAGGATGAATATGAAGGGTATCCGGTATATTTATATGATGATAATCCTTTTAATGACGTAAAGTATCTGCTGAATAAGGAAGTGATACCAAAGACAATTGCGGTATTGAATTATACCCGTTCGGGACAGAAGACCACGACTATGGATGAATACGGGAGCTGGGGCAGTTATAAATCCTTTGGAAAAGAAAGCGTTCTGGCGTCTTTTCAGCTGACTGAAGAGAGGGAAGAAGAGTGGGAACTGACAGATGAAGATATGGCGCAGATACGGGAAAATGTAAATGAGAACTTTGTGAAATTGGCAGAACAGCATCCCGATACACAGTTCTATTTGTTTTTTCCGCCATACAGTATTTGCTGGTGGGAAGCCATGGTAAGGTCAAAACAGCTGAACGCCCAGCTTGAAGCGCAGCAGGCGGCCGCGGAGCTGCTGCTGGAGGCTGACAACATAAAGGTGTTTGACTTCAGCTACAGGATCGATATAATTGAAAATCTTGATAATTACACGGACACCCTGCATTACGGAGAATGGATCAATTCCGAACTTCTGGAGATGATGGCGGCCGGGGAAGGATTGTTGACCCGGGGTGAAACGGAGGAGTATTATGACGCCGTCAGAGAATTGTACGCAGCATATGATTATTCTATGTATAGGAAATAATTCTTTTTCAGCCTTGAAAGGGAAAATAATTCGCACAAATTCTGCTGATGAATA
>JAMPFR010000125.1 GCA_023664365.1 Acetatifactor muris
AAGATATGAGGCATCCGGAGCAGGCCATAACAGAATTTTCCTTTCAAGGCTGATTTTTTGAAAATAAACTTGACAGGGGAAATTCGGTATAATATAATCTATGAATGTGCGACAGTGTTTCTATGCGCTGATACCAAAGCCCCGGTGATGCGCTGATAAATAGAAAGCAATTTGAAAACAAAAGCCGAAGCTGCTGAAACTGGTTCGGTACAAAGTCGAAGAAAAGTAATACGGAGGGAATATCATGAAAACATTTACGCCTGGTTCTGCTGCTATCGACAGAAAGTGGTATGTAGTAGACGCTGCAGATATGACTCTTGGCCGCCTTGCTTCTGGGGTTGCCGGGATTTTGAGAGGAAAGCATAAGCCTATCTTTACGCCTCATCTGGATACCGGCGATTATGTGATTGTCATCAATGCCGAGAAGGTCAAGACAACCGGCAAGAAGCTGGATCAGAAGGTATATAAGCGTTATTCCGGTTATATCGGCGGTCTGAAGGAGACAACTCTGAGAGAGAAATTAAGCAAAAAGCCCGAGGAAGTGATTGAACTTGCAGTAAAGGGAATGCTTCCCAAGGGACCTTTAGGAAGACAGATGTACACCAAGCTCTATGTCTATGCCGGACCTGAGCACAAGCACCAGGCTCAGAAGCCGGAAGTACTGACATTCTAAAGGATAGGAGGAGAAGATTCAATGGCTAAGACTGAAAGGTACTACGGTACAGGTAGAAGGAAAAAATCGATTGCAAGAGTATATTTGGTACCCGGCAAAGGCGAAGTTACCATTAATAAGAGAAGCATGGATGATTATTTCGGCATGGAGACCCTGAAGGTTATCGTGCGTCAGCCTCTGGCGCTTACCGAGACCGCTGAAAAGTATGATGTTCTGGTAAATGTTAAGGGCGGCGGATACACCGGCCAGGCAGGCGCAATCAGGCACGGCATTGCAAGGGCGCTGCTTCAGGTGGATGCAGATTACAGGCCCGCGCTGAAGAAGGCAGGATTCCTTACCAGAGACTCCCGTATGAAGGAGAGAAAGAAGTATGGTCTGAAGGCTGCAAGACGTGCGCCTCAGTTCTCAAAGAGATAAAAGCATTCTCATAAAGATAAAGCCTTATTTCTTTGGGATAGCTTTATGTATGAAAGAAACTCCGCAGATCTTCCTGCGGAGTTTTTGTCTTAACATGAAAATGCCATTATATTATTTGATGACCTTTGGTCTCTTCCTTTTGGCATTACTTACACTCGTTTTTACGTTTTATAAGTAAACATAGAAAAACCACCCCAAAACTTTGACCGAGTAGACGGGTGGATTTTAGCGCTTTCAGCCGTTTTCAGCTTACAGCGTCTTTTTAAAACACACATATTCCCCAATACAGCGAAGCCCGCAGGCGATTGCATCGGCCTGGGATTTGCGCTCGTTAAAGAAAATCATATGCCTTGCGCCGCTGCGCTTGCCGTCGTTTAAGGCAGCGGTCAGTAAAGCCCGGTAAATACCGCTGTCATAGGCGCCATTCAAAAAGTCTACGCCGAAGATCTCCGGCATAAGCGCATCCTTCATAAAATAAATTGCGCCTGCGGCTTTTCCCTCCCGGAGACAGACATATATCTGCCAGCGGTCGATTGTGTCCAGGATTCTTGCAGAATTCCAGTACATATCGGAATCGTTTTGACAGTGGAGAGCAGAAAAAAGCTTATAATTTTCCCGCTTTACGGAAAGAATACCTTTATCCTCCGGCTGTATCTCATAATTTTCAAAATCCATGGCGTCGTTATAGCTTTCCTCAATACAATCGAAATTCCGGGCTTCCAGCGCGGCGACCGCCTCCCTGTTTTCTCCGGGAAAGCCCAGGTACAGATCGCTGCCCGGGAAATGCTCCCCGGCAAAAGCAATAAATTCATCCAGAGCCTCTTTCATACCGGAAGCAATACAAAATGCGCAGGTATCCAGATAACGATCCTCCGGCAGATAAAAATAATGTATCCAGCCTGCAGTTATCCCGTCCCGTTCAAAAATAAGTATTTCCTCGTTGTCCGTGGAAAATGCTTTCCGGGAACGGGCGATAAAATCTTCTTTTGTTTTTATGTTGTCGGCATAGGTGGGATACCCTGATTTCGTCATATCTGACGCAAGCTCATAGGCAAATTCCACATAGCGGTCAAAATCCTGTTCCTTCAGCTTTTTTAACATTTTATGTTACTCCTGAGAAAAACAAATGCCTTCTGCGGTTATTATATCATACCGCCGTAACGGGTTCAATAGAAGCTGCACACCTTTTGACTTAACATTCCGGAGGAATCGGGTTATAATGAGGTTGGAAATCATGCAGGGTTTGACTTTGAAAGCCGGAGCAGATTATTCATAAAGAAGGAGGGGACAACATGAGAGAATCGGAATTTTCCTGCACCAGGGATAAGCTTACCGTCCGGGGGACGGAATACAGGAGCGAAGCGCTTCTTAAACAGCGCCGCTGCCCCATAGCGGTAATCTGCCATGGATTCGGGGGCAATCAGTATGACCTGCTGTTCTATGCAAAGGAGTTTGCGGACATGGGGTATGCGGTGTACTGCTTTGACTTCTGCGGCGGCTGCGTGGTGGGAAAGAGCGATGGGAGCAGCCTGGATATGACTATTGACACGGAGGCAGCCGATTTAAAGGCTGTGCTGGACTATGCGAAAAGCCTGCCCTACACGGACGAGGGGCATATTCTTCTGGCAGGCGGCAGCCAGGGAGGCTATGTGGCCGGGATTGTGGCGGCGGAGCGACAGGCTGAGATCGAAAAGCTGATATTGTTTTATCCTGCGCTGTGTATTCCGGATGCGGCGAGAACGGGCACTCTGGGCGGGGCCAGCTATGATGTTGACCATGTGCCGGAGGCCATAGATACCTTTGGAGTCAGGATCAGCAAAAAGTTTCACGACGGGGTGGTGGACAAGGATGCTGTAGCTCAGATCAGCGGCTACAGGGGGCCGGTGCTGCTGATACACGGCTCTGAGGACAGGGTGGTGGACAGCCGTTACGCCCTGCAGGCGGCGGAAGCCTATGAGAACTGCCGTCTGCAGATCCTGGAGGGAGCGGGGCATGGTTTTACCCGGGAGCAGCGGGAGCAGGTGATTGTGACTGTCAGGGAGTTTTTGAGGGAAGGAATTTCTGAAGGAAAGAGTTGCTGAAGAAAGAAAAAATTTCGGCTTGACGGCCTCCCTATGATGTGATATTGTGTATATATCAAAATGAAATCAGATTAATGCAAAATCAAATCAATATGGAGGGGTTACTATGACAGAGAAAATTTATGTGACAAAAAGAAACGGTATGCGGGCGCTGATTCTGAATCTGCTCTTTCTGGCGGCGGCAATCGCTGCAATCGTATTCGGAGCCATTGGACTGGAAGGAGATAAGATATTCGGAATTCCGCTGTTTGTGGTGGGGATGGCAGGGCTGTTCTTAGGCTGGATACCTCTTTGCGGACTGAAGATATTAAAGCCCCAGGAGGCCCTGGTGCTGACGCTGTTCGGCAATTATAAGGGAACCATCAGGGAGCCGGGCTTTTACTTTGTGAATCCTTTCTGTTCCGCGGTGAACCCGGCGGCAGCCACAAAGCTTGCCCAGAGCGGCGATACCCAGGGAAATTCTTTGGCGAACCAGCTGACTGTGGCGTCCAACGGTCTTACCCTGGGCACGGAAGCAGTGGGGAAGAAGATCTCCCTCAAGGCCATGACGCTGAACAACGGCAGACAGAAGATCAACGACTGCCTGGGGAATCCTGTGGAAATCGGGATTGCCGTTATCTGGCGGGTGGTTGACACGGCTAAGGCGGTATTTAATGTGGATAATTATAAGGAATATCTTTCCCTGCAGTGTGATTCCGCCCTGCGCAATATTGTCAGGGTCTACCCCTATGACGTGGCGGCCAATGTAGATACCACCGGGGACGGTCAGGCGGACGAGGGAAGCCTGAGAGGATCGGCGGAGGTGGTTGCAGAGCGCATCAAGCAGGAGATACAGAGTAAGGTCAGCGACGCGGGGCTGGAGATCCTGGAGGCCAGGATCACTTATCTGGCTTACGCGCCGGAAATCGCTTCGGTGATGCTGCAGCGCCAGCAGGCGTCGGCGATTATTGACGCCAGAAAGATGATTGTGGACGGCGCCGTAGGCATGGTGGAGATGGCGCTGGAGAGGCTGAATGAGAATCAGGTAGTGCAGCTTGACGAGGAGCGTAAGGCGGCTATGGTGTCCAACCTGCTGGTGGTTCTGTGCGGGAATCGGGACGCTCAGCCCGTTGTAAATTCAGGGAGTTTATATTAATGGCAGAGAAAAAACAGGTTCCGCTGAGACTGTCGGAAAAGCTGTATGCAGAGATTGCCGCCTGGGCGGAGGATGATTTCCGCTCAGTGAACGGGCAGATTGAATATCTTTTGTCCGAATGTGTCCGGCAGCGGAAGAAGGACGGCAAATATGTAGCGGAGACCATAGATGTTCCGCCGGAGTTTGACATATGAGTAAAAAGCTGATTTTGACAAAAGCCATTTTAGCAATGGAGATACTGAGCTATGTTTTCTGCCTGGGAGCATTTATCGTGGCGGCGGCAGCCTGTGCTGCTCATGAGCAGATCCCTGCGAAGTATGACAGGGCGGGAAATATCATAAGATATGATTCGCCGGGCGTATTGTTTCTGTTGCCGGCGGTAATGCTGATCACGAATGTGCTGTTTTCGCTGATCGTTCATTTTGTAAGGGCGGAATCCTGGAATCTGCCCTTTACGCCGCGGCCCGGCAGGGAACCTGTGGTATATCGTGATACCGCCAGAATGCTGATCATGATGGAGCTGCTGTTCGGCGTGACCTCTTTTCTGGGCACTTTATTTTCATATCTGGGCAGCAGGGGACCTTTAAACGTTCTTAACGGTTTTCTGGTGTTGGGTATGGGGGCGGATATCATTGTGTCTATGGCGCTGGCCGCAAGGCATAACAAGGGAGCGAGCGTGTCTGAATGAGAATGGCTGTCATCTGCAGTCGTCACTTCTGTCAGGTTGAATCGTTACCCTGCAGGCAAGACGACGTTTTTGGAAATTGACAAGTGTCAAATCCTATGATACAATCCGTACATATTTTTACCAGGAGGGACAAATGAAATTTATCTCGTGGAATGTGAACGGTCTGAGGGCCGTTATGGGCAAGAACTTTATGGAGGCGTTTCAGGCGCTGGATGCGGATTTCTTCTGTCTGCAGGAGACCAAGCTCCAGGAGGGGCAGATCGAGCTGGAGCTGCCCGGCTACCATCAGTACTGGAACTATGCGGAGAAAAAGGGCTATTCCGGCACGGCGGTTTTTGCCAGGCAGGAGCCGGAGTCTGTCACATACGGTATAGGCAAAGAGGAGCATGACCATGAGGGACGCGTCATCACCCTTGCCTATCCGGACTTTTATCTGGTTACGGTGTATACGCCTAATTCCCAGCGGGAGCTGACTCGTCTGGATTACCGTATGGAATGGGAGGATGATTTCCGCGCTTATCTGGGCAGGCTGAAGCAGAACAGGGGTGTTATCGTTTGCGGCGATCTGAATGTGGCTCATCAGGAGATCGACTTGAAGAACCCTAAAACAAACCGCGGCAATGCCGGTTTTACGGATCAGGAGCGGGCAAAGATGACAGAGCTGTTAAGCAGCGGCTTTGTGGACAGCTACCGCCGCTTTTACCCTGACAGGGAGGGCGCTTACAGCTGGTGGTCTTATCAGTTCCACGCCAGGGAGAAGAATGTGGGATGGCGGATCGATTATTTCCTTGTGTCGGAAAATTTTGCGGAGCGCATGACCGGCGCGGAGATCCATCCGGATATTTACGGCTCCGATCATTGTCCGGTGGAGCTGACGATTAAATAAGGGTTCATACTTAAACAATAGAATTCATGCTTTGCGAGAATTCTATTGTCATGAATTAAGCCCCGACAGGTATTCTGCCGGGGTAAACTGTATTTAATTCTAAAGTTACTTTTAGCAGTAAAAAGGAAAATTTTTCTTGCGCATACTCCGCCGATATGATACTATCGACTCAAAGCATAACCGTTTCTAACTTTCAGTTAAATTTCTATCAAATCAATCAGAATGATCGGAAAATCTATGCTTTTGAATTCAAGACTAAATAAAGCAGGAGATTTTCAAAATGCCATCCAAAGGGAAGGCCTCCTGCGCGCAAAGGAGGAAAAGGATGGGAATAGTATCATTAAGGTATGATTTCAGCTTTAAGCAGCTTATGCTGAACGAAGAGGTGCGAAGGTACTTTATCAGCGATGTTCTGGGAATCCCGGCGGGAGAGATCCGCTCTGTCCGCCTGGCGAATCCCTTTCTGTGGAAAAGGTATGCCAGGCAGAAGCAGGGCATCCTGGATGTAAGGGTGG
>JAMPFR010000126.1 GCA_023664365.1 Acetatifactor muris
ACCGAACGCTCGTTATTTGTTTTTTTCGTGGGGAGCATTCCTGATTGCAACGTTGCATATTCGTTTGTTTCGTGAAAAAGCGAACGCTCGGTATTTCCTGCCCCGTGGCAGCAGGTGCAGATTCCCAAAGAGTAACGGCTTTTCAAGGCTTTTCCACTATTCGTGTTGCTATCGTGGGGATTGCAACGTTGCAATAAAAACTCATTTGTGTTGTGTTCCGTGGGAAAGCGGGTGTTCGGTATTTTCTCCTTATGGCAGCAGTCGTATAACTTCGTCAAACAGCTTATTTTCAAGGCTTTTCATTCCTCTGCTGGCTCATTCTTTTTTCCATCCGTAGGGAAATGCAACGTTGCATTTGATTCGTATTTGTTTTTTGTTTTTGCAAAAAGCAATCATGCTTCATATCCCTTTGCGATTGTACAGAATATATGTTTGGCATTCATCCCCTCTGCCATTTCTCCAATATCCCAATCAGGAAGATGCGGACCGCACCTCCAGCGGATCAGCTGATAAGGTTCTGGGTATTCCTGTCTGACAGCAGTCCTTCCATGGCACTCCGAAAACCGTAATCAGGTAATCATCAGTCATGGTGTTTTCTGTTTCCGGCTTGGAGGATAAACTGCGTAGCAGGTTATAGCTCCGAGCAATAAATATAATCTTTTCTCTATACTCTAATCTCTATACTCTAATCTCTGGGGACGAATGTCCGGACAAATGTCCCATTCCCTTGAAAACCGCATAAATAAAGGGTTTTTCAGCGCATTTATTGCCAAAACCGATATGAAAACGCCCCCGTTTTCCCTCTCGAAAGGATAAAAATCCGCCCTGTGTCCGCCCGTTGTCCCAAAAATGTCCGGACAAATGTCCCACACTTCAAGGACAAATGTCCCATCAAAAGAAGTATGATGTACAAATGTACAACAAATGTTCTCAAAATGTACGGACAAGTGTACGGACAAATGTACGACAAATGTTCCATTTTTCAATTCTATCCCTGCAGTCTGTTGTCATGCGCCCGCACTTGTCCGCAATCCGCTGTCAATCGGCAGCAGTTGCCGGCAATCAGAAAAGAGCAGAGGGAAGACTACTCTCCACTCTGCCCCTGCAGGAACTTGTTTATGAAATACTGCTGCCCCTTGCCCGTCACAACCGTTGTCTTGGTTATCCTGACGCTGCCGTCCGGGTTGTTGATGGTGCGCTCCCTCACTTCGAACAGCCTCAGCTCCATGCTCCGCTGCGTCGGCATATTGTAATCCGTCCCTTTCCTCCGGATCAGAAAGCCTTCCTGCCTCATCCAGTGGAACAGCCTCTTTTCCCCTGTGTCGATTCCGTTCTGCCGGAGTATCTTGGCAAGTTCCCCGATCAGGATAGAGCTGTGGGAAGATGCCACCGCATCCGCAAAGACTTCTTTCGGTGCCATGCGTTCTATTGCCCTGTTCTGCTCTTCAATAGTCTTTTGCGCCTCCAGGACCGCCAGAGCCATCAGCTGCTTTCCTGTCGGCACTCCCGCGGGGATCCTGCCCTTGTATCTCTTTTCCACCTGGATAAAGTATCTCCTGACCTGCTTTCCCTTCTCGTTTCTTTCCAACATGGCCATTTCCTTGGCGGCGTCGAGCTTGATAATATGGTCTTTCGTTGGCCTGCCGCCTGTTGGGAGCCGCTCATTTTTGAGTAAAACCTCATAATCTTCATTTTCCATGGCATCAATATCAGCCAATCTCCGCTCTGACCAGTCATTGTACCGTGTCTTTACTTCCAAGACCTCATGCAGATCGGTACCATAGACAACCTTTTCCCCCGTGCTGGTGGTATATACTGGTACCAGCTCATTTTCGATCATGCTCAATTGTTCCATCTTCCAGATCCTCTCCTTTCCCTGCATGGCAGCAGGCTTTCAAAATCCCTGCGCTGTGCCTCCTCTTTTGCCCTCTGCAAGCCTTTCCGTATGTGGAAGTAGTTTTATATGCCTCTGCATCCAGAACATCAAAACAGGGCATTTCCGAAGACACACCCCCTGCTGCCTACTTCCTTTTACTGTCCTGAGTGTGCTTTGCCCTGACTGCCGACCGCTTACCACAGTAATTCTCATTGTATCTCGGATATCCAGGGAATGACCGGGAGAGAATAGTCTGCGGTATCCTCTCCGGATATATGCAGCAGTTCGCCAACCCAAGATAATTTGCACAGAAAGCGCATTCGCTCACTGTGAATGTCTTTTTGCTGTTATATGGTTCTGGCATACATCCGCCTCCTCTCTTTAATCGTTGTAACTGCCCCTCGGAACTATCTGATAATTCACGGAATCCCTCATGAGGCCGGTATCTACCAGCGGGGTATCAGAGCCTTTCTTCCTGATTGTAGCCGGCGCATTCGGCACAAAGTTCCCCCTTGCAATCTCCTCCTGGATCAACCCTTTCTGCATCATTCCTATATTCATCATCATCTCGTGGGCCTCCATTTCCCCATGCGCTATCTTCCTGCACCACGCCACCAGATGATCGCCGATTTCGTCCAAATGGCCGTCTACGCTGTCACGCAGAAACGGCCTTGAAGGTATATGCACTGTCCCCAGTTCATTGAATGCCGCTATTTCACAGAGGTCAACTCCGTCATGGTCCGCTTCTCCTGCCTGGAAACCGATACGGACCTCCAGATTTGAAATCTGCTTTATGGCTTCGAGAAACCTTTTCCCCTCTGGCGTCAGTTTGTCCGTTACATTTGCTGCCATCTTCATCCTCCTTCCACATCAAAAAGCATAGCCGCAAGCCTTTTCTCATTCTCCCGGATATCCGCATAAACTGTAGCTTCGCAGCATCCGTATTCTTCAGCAATGGCAGCAGGCGGAACGCCGGCAAGGCATTTCCCCAGTATCTCCGCCTTCCTGATGTCGGTATCGATACGGGTATGCCCGTCATTGCAGTATTCAGAATATGCCCTGACCGCATCCGCAAGCTGCTCCATGATTCCATTTGTGAGCCGCCTCCCCTGCTGCACTGCCTCCCTTTCCATTTTTCCGGGAAACAGGCAGAGGACATCATCCCCGGCCATGGCGCCCAAAAGCCTGCTGCATTGTATCAGCATGCAGACCGCCGCCTCTTTATCCTCTGGCGGATCCCCTGCTGCCGGTATCCCCATGCAGAGCACCAGCATTTCATCAATGCACCTGTCGATATAGTTCAGGACAGTTTTCTTCACCACTCCCAGTTTTGCGGATATCGCCCTGTTGCCGACATGGACCTCCACCATATACCGGTAGACAAAAGCATTGTACCTGTCCTTTGCGTGCCCGTCATGGTAGCAGGAAACATATTCCCGGTACCTTCCGAGAAGCCTTTTCAATGCCTCCGTGTTCCTGCCCTCACGGTAGCCGGCGAATGCTTTTTTGAGCGCTCTCCGGCAGCTCTTCACATCCTCCGGATCAATGCCCCGGAACATGGCAGCGGGAGAGGAGAGCAGCCTGTCCCTCCTGCCTTCCCTGTATTCCTTTGCAAAATAATCATAAAAGTATGCCAATCCCATCACCTGCCTCAGAGCAGAAACTCACTGCCCATATTGTCAATTTCCTCCATGTCAGCATAATTGCTCAGGCGCCGGGGGTTCGCATGGTAGCCTTCCCACATGAAACTTTCCAGCTTCTCCCTGTGCTTTGAATGGAGTATTTTATAAAAGCCTTTCTTTATGCGTTCGTCAACCGCCTGCCTGCTGCATCCGAATATTTCCGCAGTCCTGGCGTAATTGTTCCGCTGGTAGTATGCGCACTTAATCATCAGAGCCGTTTTATCATCCAGAATGGAAAGAGCCGCCTCCAGTTCTTTATGCAGCTCCCTCTGGTATTCGCTGCCTCCGGCCAGCTCGTCAATCCTTTCATCCGTTGAAAGCATGTCAATGAGTTTTGTATCCCCATCATCCGATATGTATTCATCAAGGCTTTTTGTCCTCATATTCAGCATTGTTTTTTCCAGATGGCAGAGAGAGCGGCGGGAAATATGCAAAGTCCTTTGTATCTCTTCCGGATCCGGCTCCCTGTGGAATTCCTCTCTGTACTCCCGCTTAAATGCCGCCAGCTTTCTCATTCTTGTTTTGAGATATTCCGGGATATGCACACTGGAAGTGTTGCAGCCGTTGTATCGGAATATCGCTGTTTTGATATGGCTTTCTGCATAAGTCAGAAATTTTGCGCCTCCCTCCGGCCGGTATCTGCCAGCTGCGGACACAATTCCGATAAATCCCTGCTGCATGAAGTCTTCCAGGTCCTCTTTGCAGCAGTTCCCCACATATTTCCTGATCACCCACCGGACAAACCTCTCATTGTTCTTCCAGAGCCTTTCCTGGTTGCCCGCTACATCTATGCCCTTCTGTATCTGTTCAACAATTTCCTCGTTTGACACTGCCGCCGCCTCCTTGCCGGAAGGATACTGTTGCAGCAGTCGAGGCCTTCCGCCTATTCTTGAATAAGCCTGTACATACCATTCACCAGAGCAAGCCCGCTCCGCTCCCTTTGGTATTCTGTTGGTGTGTACTGCCTTTGGGGAATGTGGTTATTGATATTCCAATCCCTTATTGCAATGATTTCGTTTTCAAAACGGATAATATAGCCGGCATCTGCGAGCATATCCAAATCATCCGTCCCACAGCCGGACCGCCTTAATAATTTGGGGGAAACGCTTAGAAAGCCATCATCATCTGCAAGCATCCCCAGATGGAAATATAAACACTGCGCCCTTGTCGGCAGTCCAAGAAATCTGTCAGTGTCTACTACATCAAGGCTGAACATCCTCCCCCGGTTTCTATTCGTGTCCCCCACCTGCTGCCCCTGCCTCTCTTTCCTGCCGGATGCGTTCCCTATATGCTCTTTTCCGGTCTGCCTCCGTACTGGATTCCCCGATAAAGTTCTGTATGTCATTCATAAAAATCGCGCCACTGTCAATCACAGTCACAAGCTCCAATTCCTCAAACAATGCCAAAGCCTTTTTTATTGTGTCAACATCATGCCCCGTCAATCCGGCAAGCGCCTCCGGCGTGTACGGCACTGCTCCCCTTACCATGAGCTTCCCCTCCTGCCGAAGGCTTCTCAGGTACATTTTAAGGATTATATTGCTGTACTTATACCCATCCTCTAAATGTTCAAGGTAGGAGATTTCCGGGGTATCGTAAAAGTTCTCTTTGAGCTTCAGGTAATAATATTTCTTGTTATCTGCCATTCTCCGCACCGCCCTTCTTGCCCTCGGTGCAGAGCGGTATTTCCGTCAGATACAAAAACCCGTCCCTTTCCTCCATGAATCCCCTGTCAAGAAACAGATCCACAGCCATCCTTGTGCAGATTAAGTTATTCCTTGTCACGCTGGCAATCAGTGAAAGCGTTTGCTCTGCAGATGCCTCCGCATCACCTGCTGCAATTCTCCCATTGTTCCCATAAAACTTTGCATGGAGTTTCAGCAGGATATTCAGAAAGGTAGTTCCCCCTTGCAGAGCCTCAATCTGAATCACTTCATCCCTCTCAAAGAAATCCTCTGGTAACATAAAAACATTCTCTCTTTCCATAGCGCTCTTTTTCCTCCTTCTCATGCCTCGCTGTGTTCATCACACCAGCTGTCAAACTTTTTCCTGTCTACAAGTACCTTTTTCGGATATGTCCCGGTTGCCATCTCCTGATCCGATCCTTTCCGCTATCATGTCCGGGCATTCGTTTCAATTTCCGAATTTTCATCACAGTACCGGTCAAACTTTACGCGGTCTATGAACATCCGCTGTCCTATTTTGAACTTACAGCCCGTAGATTCCGCAATCTTCCTGGCAGAGGTCCTGCCAATTCCAGCATACGCGCAGAACTCGTCTACTGTCAGAAGGCGCTTATCTGATAATGTGGTTGCTATCGTTGCTTCCCTTGCGTACATAACTGCCGCTCCTTTCCCATGTGTTGGCTATTCCTGCTATCCGTTGCCATTTGGCATATTGACGATAACGGACGGTGTTTACATCTTAATTATACAAAATCAGGATATTCAAACTTCCAAACCATGAAATGACACAGAATGAAGCGTTTTGTAAATCTGTATGCGGAATATGCGCAGACAGTAAGATAAAAAAGCAAGGATAAACCGATTTGTAAAAATTCCTTGTCAAGCCCTTTTTTGAAAAAATTTCAGGCCGCTTTTCCTGAC
>JAMPFR010000127.1 GCA_023664365.1 Acetatifactor muris
CAACTCCACTATGATACCGCCAAAAACGGGGCTGGTAAAGTGCAAATATATCTGCACTTTATCAGCCCCTTCTTCTTTCCGGATGGTGATGGCAATCTGCAATTTTTTTAAATTTTGGGGAGAGGAATTTTCGCTAATCTATATCTGGGGAGGCTTACTCCTCCCCCAAAGCATAGTTCCACTCAATCTCCACCCTCCTGCCCTTATAGACTGTGACCTTTTTAATAAATACATCCACCATTTCCTGTGTCAGTTCTTTCATCTCAGCAAAACGGATGATGTCTTTCATGTCCTGCTTGGGACGGTGGTATTCTTCCGTAAGTCTGGCAAGCTCCTGTTCTGCCTTTTCTATCTTACGCGTTAGCTCCTGCATCTGTAGAGCGATCCCGTCTGCCCGGCTGCGGTAGTCCGCAACTCCCATCTGCTTTAAGGCATAGCTTTCATATAGAACATCCGCTTCTTTTTGAAGGCTGCGGTACTGCATCCGGCTGTTTTCCATATCCCTGCCCAATCTATGCAGTTCTTCCCTCTGGAACTGCTCAAGGCTCTCACGCTGCTTGATCAGGTCTCCACGGCGCATCAGTTCCCGGTACAATTCAGCCAGTACGATCTCCTCCAGAATGGCGGCATTGAAATAGGTACAGCAGTCCGGTATCTGCAGCAGGGAATGTTTCCTGCACCAGAAATGGTTGGGGAACTTGCTGTTCCCCTGTGGCTTATAACTGATGGAATATCCGCAGCCGCCACAATATATCTTTCCTGTAAGCGGATGCTTTGGCCGTTTTCGTCTGGTAGACTGTTCCAGCCGGGAAGAAGATACCAACGCAAATACTTCCGGCGTCACTAGCGGTTCATGGTGGTCTGCTATTACTTTCCATTCGCCTTTTGGTACGGCAAGCCCGCCCTTGCTCCCTACTGCTTTACGGACAGTTTTGCCATATGCCATTTCACCCAGATAGAAACGGTTATTCAGGATCGTCCTTACTGCCGTGCTGCTCCAAGTATGATTTTCCTTCGCCATCATCCGTTCCGGATAACGCATCTGTGTAATGGTAGGCGTTTTTTCCCTTATCAATGCTTTTGCGATCTGCGTAATGCCCATTCCCTGTTCCGCCAGAGAAAAGATATGGCGGACGATCACCGCTTCTTTTTCATTGACAATCACTACATTCTTTTCTGTCCGGCTTTTGGCATATCCAAAAGGGACCTGTCCGAATACATATTCCCCGTTGGCGCATTTATTCTGGAACGAGGTCTTAACCTTTACTGACACATCCTTGCTGTAAAGGTCATAGAGCAGCGTTTGGAAAGCCGTATCCAAGGGAGTGATACTCCCCTCATGTTCCCTGCTGTCGTAATGGTCGTTCACGGCAATGAACCGAACACCCATAAAGGGAAATATCTGGTTGAGGTAATCTCCCAGCTCTATATAATCCCTTGCAAACCGGGACATATCCTTCACCAGGATACATCCGATCTTTCCCTTTTTTACCTGATCCAGCAGTTCCTGCATCCCCGGTCTGTCCATATTCGTACCGGAAAAGCCGTCATCACAGAATTCCTCAATCTCCTGCCCTTTCAGCCCGTCATCATTACTTATGTATTCCAACAGCATCTTTCGCTGATTGAAAATGCTGTTGCTTTCCAGCCGCTCATCCCTGCCGTCCGAAACATCATCCTCTACGGAAAGCCGGAGATATATGGCAATCTTCCTGGTATCTTTCATTCTGCCGCCTCCGTTTCTGCCATGTAAGGCATAGAGTTTCCTGCTGTTTCGTCCAATGCCGGGACACCCCCAAAATTTCCTCTTACGTTTTCCATCAGCGCATCACTGTAAGTAAACAGGACTTCCACCCGCTTTCCCGGATACACATAGATCTTCTCGATCAGCGTTTCAATGAGTTCCTTAGTCAGGACCTGCTCATTCTTCCATGGAATGCTCTTCTTCCATTTTACCAATGCCCGGACCGCTTTCAGATAGATCTCTCCGTCCCGTTCCAAATCGGATGCCTGCTCCCTGAACAGTTCTTCTTGTTTTCCCAGTTCTCTGACACGATCCTCTTTCTGCATCTTATAGGCAACGTATTCTTTTTGAGAAAGCTCTCCATTGCGGTACGCCATATATTTACCGCTTTCCTCTCCAGCTAACCGCTCCCTTGCGCACACTGCTGACCGCAGATTCCTCTCCGTTTCCGCCCTTTTCCTGCTGACGATTTTCCCCGCAGCTTCCACATAGGTTTTCTGTTTCTTCAGGTTCTCCGCAAATTCCATCTTCAGAAGTGAATACAGTATGCCGTCCAGTTCGATATTTGAAATGCGGTTGGATGACGGGCAGACATCCGTCTTTGTGCCGCCCCCGTTCAGGCAGAAATATCCGCCCATCCGTTTCCTGTCGCCGTCTTTATAATCCTTTACATAACTGTGTCTCGTCATTTTCCGCCCGCATACACCGCAGTACAGCACCCGGTCAAAGATATTCTCCCCGATGGGGCAGCCCGCTGTGGGATGATTATGGCTTTCCGTCCGTTCCCGCAGTTTCCGGCGCACCCCGGCGGCCGCCTCCGCTGTTTCTCTCCCGATCAGCGGTTCATGTGCTCCCTCTTTTATCACCCATTCATCTTCCTGTTTATGGATACGGTTCTTTTCATTCCTTGCCGTGATGCCGGTCTTTCCCTGCACCAGCTTTCCCAAATAGGTCTCACTCTTTAGGATGCGTTCCACACCGCTCTTGTCCCAACCCTTGAAAGCTGCCCCCGGCGCACAGCATACCTCCCCCGTCTTACGGTATACCGTCGGCGGATTGATCCTGCGGGTATTCAGGTCGTCCGCCACTGCCTTATAGCTTTCCGTCTCAATGAATTTCTTGTATATGTACCTGACGATATCCACCGTATTTTCATCCGGGACCAGTTTCCGCAGCCTGCCTTCCCATTCCGTCCTATAACCATAAGGAGCTGGGCCTCCCACATAGGCGCCCTCTTTCCTCCTCTGGATCAGGGAAGACCTTGTTTTCTGTGAAAAGTCTTTGGCGTACATATCATTCACCAGGTTCTTGATCTCCGATACCATCTGCTTTGTATCACTGCCATCCACACCTGTGTCATAACCGTCCGCCACAGCTATAAAACGTACCCCAAGAAAAGGAAATACCTTCTCGATATAATTTCCGGCTTCCAGGTAGTTTCTGCCAAAACGGGACAGGTCTTTTACAATCACACAGTTGATGTCGCCTAAACGTATATCCTGCATCAAACGCTTAAAGCCATCCCTGTTAAAGTTAGTCCCCGTTTTGCCAAGATCCGTATAGCAGTCCGCCACTTCTATCCGGTCATTGCCTCCCCGGTTCCACTCCTCTACAAACTTCCTAGCGATCTCTATCTGTACCTCGATTGATTCATTTTTCGAGGCCTGCCCGCAGGCCTTTTTGTCAAGGTCTGCAGAAAGCCTTGCATAAATACCGGCCTTAAAGCATCCTGCCTTTGCTCCTGTGCTGCCGGCCGATATAGTTTCCGCATCTGTCCCCGCGGAATGCCTTTTTGATATTCTTCCCATACTCATGCACTCCTTTCCCCGCCGCTTTCCTGCGCAGAAAGCGAGACGGCATATTCCTGCATGATCCGGTACTCATCCTGGAAGTAGAATTCTATCTCGATCCTCTTACCCTCATATACGTTAATGCGTTTCACCAGGCTTGTTAAGGTATGACGGTCGATCTCCTCAAGTCTTAAGGAATCCCGGAATTTAGCCAGTCTCCCAACGCCTGCCACTCCGTTTAGGAGCATCTTCTTTATCAATCCCTGCTGCCGTTCCTGCGCCTTTGACAATCTTTCCGCTTTTCTCTGGAATTCCCCGTGCAGACGCTCAAATTCTTCTTTTGTCACCACATCCTGCGCAAGATCCTCATAAAGCCCCGCGCACAGGCCGTAATACTTATCCTGCTCCTGTTTCAGCCTCGCAAGCTCCTTCTGGCATCCAGCAACGGCCTCCATGTTCGTTTCCTTTTCCCTTGCCTGCTCAAAAAGTTTCTCCTGTGCCAGAAAATCATTTGCATACCGACGCACCGCAGTACCTATCAGATCTTTCAGCACGGTCTCCTCCATGCTGTGGCGGCTGCATCCCTCGCCCCGGTTCTTTGTGGAACAGATATAGTATACCCTGGCAGAACCTTTATACTTTACGGTCCGCCGTATCATCTGTTCCCCGCAGTCCCCGCAGAATAAGAGTCCCATGAACGGGTTCACACTCCCATTCTCCGGGCTGATGCGCCCATCTGCCTTAAGCAGGTTCTGCACTGCCTCAAAATCACTTTCCGAAATGACGGGCTCATGGGTATTTTCCACACGCACCCATTCCTCCCTAGGCTTCCCAATACTCTTTTTCACCTTATAATTGATCTTCTCTGTCTTGCCCTGGAGCATATGCCCCAGGTAGACTTCATCGGTCAGTATCCGCTTTATGGATGAACTGCCCCACTGCGAGCTGGATCCGCCCGCAAACCCGCCCCGGTAATTGAGTCCCAGGGACTTCTTGTATTCGCTGGGGGACAGGATGTGCAATTCATTCAGCTTTTTTGCAATGGCCGCCACCGCCATCCCCTCGATCTTCCACCGAAATATCCTGCGGACGATCTCCGCCGCATATTCATCCACCACCAGTCTGCTCCTGTCCTCCGGGGACTTGCGGTAGCCATATACAGCAAAAGGGGATAAGCACTCCCCGCTTTTCCTTTTCACGGCAAGCTGGCTCTTTACCTTGATGGATATATCCCGGCAGTAGGAATCATTGATGAAGTTCTTCACGGGGAGTACGATCTGCCGTTCCCCCGTGTCTGCCGATAAGCTGTCGAAATGATCCATAAGTGCGATAAAACGTACGCCAAAAGCCGGGAATATCTTTTCCAGATACCTCCCAGCCTCAATATAATCACGCCCGAAACGGGACAGGTCTTTTACCACCACGCAGTTCACCCTGCCCGCCTCAATATCTTCCATCATCCTTTTAAATTCCGGTCTGTTGAAATTGCTGCCTGAAAAGCCGTCATCCACATAGCTGTCATAGAGTTCCATATCGTCCTGCCCGTTTAAAAATGAACGAATCAACTCCCTCTGACTGCCTATGCTGTTGCTCTCAGCCTTAGATGCGCCATGGCTGCCCTGTTCCTCTTTCACGCTGTCATCCCTCGAAAGGCGCAGATACATGGCCGTATAGAATTTAGCTTGTTCTTTCATGTTATCACTCCTGTCTTTTTTTGTTAGAAAGAAACCATAGGCGTTTCCTTTCCAAAGACCAGGAGTTCCACTGATTTGTCCTGTTATCAGATTAGCATAAACCGGCCCGTTTTTCAAGCCTAAATGTGGATCTCTGACAGCCTTTGCAAGTATTCCGCCATTTTATCGTCTATGCTTACTCCGCTTTCCTGGAACCTTACCTTTACCACATAATCCCCGATCCTGTTGACATATACATTGTTCGTCTGCCTTGCAAAAGCATCCAGCTTTTTCGGTACGGGCAAGGATGTATCTATCTCAATGTCCCGCAGGTCGGTCAGGGCGGAAATATCCACCGTCCGTACATCAACAGCGGCCATCTCCTCAAGTCTTTCCTTTGTCAGTTCCAAGGGCCTCCCTCCTTTCCGGGCAGCATGGAACTGCTGCTACTTAAATCTATTCATCTGCCGGGTTGTCCTATACCCTGCATAGTCCGCTTTCTCCGTCACTCCATTGCTTCCATGCACTCTCCCCCGCAATCCCGGCCAGCAGGATCATAACAAGCAGGGCGCCTGTTACAGCGCCCGCCACGATCAACATGATCTTCATTACTATTTCCGCTCCTTATCTATAGAATAGCTGTCTGCTTTCTTCCTTATGATAAACTCCGCCACATCCGAAAGCCTGTCCGTCACCGGCATAGCGGGCAGCGTGTCCAGGATCTCCGTCCTGTACCGCCCCCGCAGGGATGCCCCAGGGATGCCCTGTTGTCCAGAACGGAAAATACCGCCGTATCATCCTCCCTGCGGATGCCCCTACCGAACCACTGCCTGAGTTTAATCAGCATTTCCGGAATGATAATATCCCTGCGGTAAGAATCGAAGTCCTCATACT
>JAMPFR010000128.1 GCA_023664365.1 Acetatifactor muris
AGCGCTCCCCTGACAGCAGGTCCTCCGTGAACATCTTCGCTAAGTAAAACAGGCTCCGCTTATCCCAGTGCGCCACCATCCGGATCTGCAGCTCTATGTTCACCCGGCTGTCGTCGTTCAGCTCCACCCTTACATCCAGGATCCCCTGCTTCTGCCTGGCATACCTTTTCCAAAGAAACGGATTCGCCAGACGGACAGAGCGGATCTCCTCCAGCGGTATTTCCAGAACGTCGCTGATAAAACACCTTCGCACTACTTCGTTCAGCATGAGCTGCTTAAAGCTGAAATCATACTTCAATGATACTATCTCCATCCTTTCCTCCTTTGCGTACAGAAGGTTTTCCCTTGGATGGTATCTTGAAAATCTTCTGCTTTATTTGGTCTTGAAATTAAAAGCATAGATTTTCCGATTATTCTGATTGATTAGACAGAAACTTAACTGAAAATTAGAAACGGTTATGCTTTGAGTTGATAATAACATATCAACGGAATATATGCAAGAAAAATTTTTCCTCTTGCCGCTCCTCCTGAAACCTCATCTCCTGCAGCCACTGCAGCCCTCGCAGCTTCTGACCCCCGGCTCCGCTGAAATCCGCCCGGCAGTCAGGTCAAAGGGACTGGTCAGCATACAGACCGCCTGGGCAGAAATGCCCTCTCCTGCCCCTGTGAAGCCCAGCCCTTCTTCCGTAGTGGCCTTCACATTGACGCAGCTTAAGTCCATCTCTAAAGTTTTTGCGATATTTTCCCGCATGGCATCAATATAGGGCCGCATTTTAGGAGCCTGGGCAATGACGGTAGCGTCGATGTTCTCCACCAGAAACCCTTCCTGTTCCAGCAGTTCTCCCACCTTTTTCAACAGCGTCAGAGAAGAAATCCCCTTATATTCAGGATCACTGTCCGGGAAATGCTTCCCGATGTCTCCCAGAGCCGCCGCGCCCAGAAGTGCATCCATCACCGCATGAAGCAGCACGTCCGCGTCGGAATGTCCCAGCAGTCCCTTTTCATAAGGAATCTTCACGCCTCCTACAATCAGTTCCCGTCCTTCTGTCAGCCTGTGTACGTCATAACCTGTTCCGACTCTCAATCTGCAGACCCTCCTGTCTCCTGCTTTTTCTTTTTCGGCAGGGCAAAGGCGATGCCCCGGTCTCTCCTGTCCCCGCGACGCTCATAGCCGACATCTCGGCCATCACGGCCAGCCTTATCTCCCTGCCGCTCGTAACCGGCATCTCGGCCGCCTTTATTCCCTCGGCGCTCATAGCCTGTATCGCGGCTGCTACGGCCTCCTTTGTCTCCACGGCGCTCATAGCCCGTATCGCGGCCTCCTTTATCCCCGCGGCGCTCATAACCTGTATCGCGGCCGCTGCGGCCTCCTTTGTCTCCACGGCGCTCATAACCTGTATCACGGCCGCTGCGGCCTCCTTTGTCCCATCGGCTCCGTCCCCGGTCTCTGCGCTCCGGCCTGTCGGCCTCTATCTCCGGCCCCTTATCTCCCACCTGCAGCTTCAGCATGGCCGCTGCCAGTTCAAGGGCGTCGCACTCATTTTCATCCATCTTCAGCCGCAGATAGCTCTTCATCAGCTCAATGTCCTCATGCTCATGGAGCGTCCAGGCCCTGTTCAGGTACTTGTCCGCTTTCGCCTTCAGAACCTTGGAGGCTCCCGGCAGCTTTTTTTCCTCAATGACAGTGTTGCAGATACGCTCTATCTCCCGGATGCGGTATAGCTCTCCTGCCGATGCAAAGGTAAAGGAACGGCCTGTTTTCCCCGCCCGGCCCGTCCGCCCGATGCGGTGTACATAATACTCAATATCCTGGGGAATGTCATAATTGATAACGGCTTCCACATTGTCCACGTCGATTCCCCTGGCCGCAACATCCGTAGCAATCAGAATATTGGTGCTCCCTGCCCGGAACCGGCGCATAACGGTATCCCGCTGATTCTGGGACATATCTCCATGCAGTCCCTCCGCCTTAAAACCGGCCTTGCGCACGATTTCCGTCAGCTCATCCACCTTCACCTTGGTATTACAGAAAATCAGGCAGAGGGCAGGCTGGTAATATTCCAGCAGCCGGATACACGCCGCGTCCTTATCCTGCCGCTTCACCCGGTAATATCTCTGGGACACCAGCGGAATTGTCAGTTCCTTTGCCGCAACCTTAATCATCCGGGCATCCTTCTGAAACTGTCCCGTAATCTCCAGAATGGGCCGGGGCATGGTTGCGGAAAAGAGGGCGGTCTGATGCTCTCCCGGTATCTGGCCCAGAATCAGCTCCATATCTTCCCGGAACCCCATATTCAGCATCTCGTCTGCCTCATCCAGCACCACCATATTCACATCCTTCAGCTTGATGGTATGGCGGCGCATATGGTCCATGACCCGTCCCGGCGTGCCCACAATAATCTGTGTGCCTTTCAGCCCGTTTATCTGCCTGCCTATGTCCTGACCGCCGTAAACAGGCAGAATCTTTACTCCCTGCATGTATTTTGCTATCCTGCGCAGCTCTTCCGACGCCTGGATTGCCAGTTCTCTGGTGGGACAAAGGATGATACATTGCAGCTTCTTAAGTTCCGGATCCACTCTCTGCAGCAGCGGTATTCCAAAGGCTGCCGTCTTACCCGTTCCCGTCTGGGCCTGTCCTATAATATCCTCCCCGCTCAGCAGGCAGGGAATCGCCTGCTCCTGTATGGGCGTAAAGGTTTCAAACCCCATCTCCCGCACTGCCCGCAGGATTCTCTCATCTACCAGTTCTTCCCATGCTTCATAAATATTTACGCTGTCCATTCAATTCCTCTCCGCTGCCGTCAACAGCCGGTTTATCATTAAAAAAGCGTCCTGACGGACGCTTCGAAGAATGCGAACTTCCCCGGTCACGGCAAAATTTCCCCTAAGATAAAAAGCGGCCGTTGTCCGCTTGCGAGATTTGCTCCGCAAACTCGTGTTCCTTCCGCTAAAGTGGTATTATACACACCACAAAAAGATTTTGCAAGTATTTTTACGGCAAAAGTCCTTGCAAAATACAAAACCTTCTGTTACTATCTATTTTGACCGATTCAGTCTTATTCAGTTTTCTTCCTCCTCGTCGTCGAGGGGCCATTCATCCAGAAACCACTCGTTGGCATTGTACTTATACCGGTTGCCAATCCTCCTGGTCTCTCTCAGCATCGTCTCCTTATCACCCTTAATGTATATTTCGGCGGGCAATATATGGAAACTTCTTCCGCACATCATGAATGCATCCGCCTCAGCAAGCTTGTACAGTTTTCTTTTTCTGTAACCCTCTCTAAGTTTTTTGAAAAATCTTTTTAATTTTTCCATTTTTTACACCTCGTAAAATCCGCATGAATCCCATGCTCATAATTGTATCACGTCACTTTATCTCAAACGCGTCTATTTTGGCAACGATTTTAAAAAAATTTTGGATAAACTTCATAGTATGAAACAGGTACGTATTAATCAACGGACAAACAACATAGTCGGTACAAACATTAAAAGGTTACGGCTGGAGCATAACCTCCGCAACGCGGATATTGTTGCCAAGCTGCAGTTGGAGGGTGTCGGGATCTCTACAAGTACCTTCAGCAAGGTGGAAAGCGGTACAAACAACCCCAGTGTAGAGTTGCTGTATGCCTTAACCATCATCCTACAATGTGATTTTAACGCATTCTTCGCCAAATAACAAGATATGATATTGAAATAATTTTATTTTTTACAAAAAAAATTGCAAAAAACTTTGAAACATACAAAAAAAGAAGCAAAACCTTGCTTCTTTTCTTTTGTAAAAATGTAAAAAGGATTTTGTAAAACAGGAATTTCTGCAAAACAGAAAAGAATGAATAGCGAGAGGGGGACTCGAACCCTCGACACTACGGGTATGAACCGTATGCTCTAGCCAGCTGAGCTATCTCGCCGTCTTTCCGGCCAAAACCGGAATGGAAGTTATAGGGCTCGAACCTATGACCCTCTGCTTGTAAGGCAGATGCTCTCCCAGCTGAGCTAAACTTCCGCTGGTCGGCTGTCTTTACAGCCGACTGAATTAGTATACCCTGCGGCGTCATTTTTGTCAACCACTTTTTACATCTTTTCCGGCGCCGTATAAACTTTTTACATCTTTTCCGGCGCCGAAAATCCCAGAACATCAATGCAGGTTTCCAGCACATCCCGGGTCAGCAGCAGCAGCGCAATCAGTCCCTGCCGCTTTGTCTCGTCCGTCTCCCCCAGTATCTTTGTCTCATGATAAAAATGATTAAAAGCATTTGCCAGGTCATACACATAGGCGCATACTTTATGGGGCGCCGCCTCCTCCGCCGCGCTCTGCATCATGGCGTTAAACTGTACCAGCGTCATCATCAGCGCCTTCTCGGCCTCATTGGAAGCAGCCTGCATTTTGATCCCCTCCGTACTGCCGCCCTGCTCCCTGTATTTTGCAAGAATGGACTTAATGCGCACGATGGTGTACAGGATATAGGGACCGGTATCTCCCTCAAAGGAGGTAAATCTGTCCAAATCAAAAATATAATCCTTGGAGGCCTGGTTGGAAAGATCCCCGTAAAGCAGGGCGGATACCGCTACCAAGTCAGCTGTCTTTAAGGCCTCCTCCTCCGGCATTTCCCGGCCTTCCCTTATCTTTTTATACATTTCATCCTTTGTTTCCCGAATCAGGGTCTCCAGACGCATCACGCCCCCGTCTCTGGTCTTGAAGGGCTTGCCGTCCCTGCCGTTCACCGTTCCGAAGCCAATCCACTTCAGCTCCGTCTCCGGCTCCACCAGCTTTGTCTTTCGGGCACAGCGGAACACCTGGTCAAAATACAGCTCCTGACGCTTGTCCGTCAGATAAATTATCCTGTCGGGATGATACAGGCGCATACGCTCCAGAATGGTGGCAAGATCCGTGGTATTGTACAGGGACGCCCCATCTGACTTTAAGATCATGCAGGGAGGCACCTCTTTGGTATCCGTCTCCTCCTTCACATCCACCACCAGGGCTCCTTCGCTGACATAGGCGTAGCCGCCCTCCTTCATGTATTCCACCATCTCCGGGATGAGATACTGCACGTCGCTCTCTCCCTTCCACAAATCAAATTCCACATTCAGGCTGCTGTAATTTTTCTTCAAATCCGCCACAGATACGTCCATCATATGCTGCCACAGCGCGCGATACCCCCGTACCCCGTTCTGAAGCTTCCAGGTAGCCTCCATGGCCTGAGCCTTATAGGCCGGATCCTCCTTTGATTTTGCACTGGCTGCGGGATAAATTTCTTCCAGCTCCGAGATGGTAAACGGAGCCTCCTTCGGATACTCTCCCTCATAGCTCTCGTCAAAATAAACCAGATCCGGTTTCCTCTCCCGGATCCCCGTGATGACAAGCCCCATCTGCAGTCCCCAGTCGCCCAGATGAGCGTCGCCGATGACCTCATGGCCCGCATAGCGGCTGATACGCTTGATGCTCTCCCCGATGACCGCAGAGCGCAGATGGCCTACATGCAGCGGCTTTGCCACGTTGGCTCCGCCATAGTCAACCACAATCTTCTTTTTCTTTTCCGGCGTCTCCAGTCCGAATTTGGGTTCCTCAGCCATCTCCCGGACCACCTTCAGCAGATACTCCTCCGAAAGCTTCAGATTCAGGAAACCGGGCGCTACCGCCTCCGCTTCCCCGAACACTTCACTGCCCTGTAATTTTTCCGCCACGGCATTGGCAATCATGACCGGAGCCTTATGATACTGTTTTGCTCCCGCCATAGCGCCGTTACACTGATATTCGCACAGATCGGGGCGATTGGAAATCGTGACCCTGCCCAGCCCGCCGTCATAGCCTGCCGCCTCAAAGGCTTTTCCCATTTCCTCCGATAACATATCCAAAAAATTTTTCATCCTGCTCATCTACCTTTCCTGAAGTCAATAGCCCCGCTGCAGGCATAGCCGTTTGGCTTATGTGTCTGAAAGACACATTTTGCTCGCGTGAATGAAATATATTATACCCTGCCGCCTCCTCCTTTGCAAGAAGAAGTCACCGCAGGCAGCCTTGAAAGGAAAATTCTGTTATGGCCTGCTCCGGATGCCTCATATC
>JAMPFR010000129.1 GCA_023664365.1 Acetatifactor muris
AAGAGTACGGCGTGGTGCCGGAGGCATGGGGACCTTTTGCAGAGGGAAAGCATGGCATTTTCACGCATCCGGTTCTTACTTCCATCTTACTTCCATCGGTGAAAAGTATGGCAAGAGCGCGGCGCAGGTGGCTTTGCGCTGGAATGCGCAGCGGGGGGTAGTTGTCATCCCTAAGTCTGTCCACAAGGAACGCATGGAGCAGAACCTTGACATTTTGGACTTCAGCCTGACTGACGATGAAATGAAAGAGATTGCAGCCCTCGACCTGGGACACAGCGAGATTGTAAACCATTATGACCCGGCATTTGTCAGGATGCTGCATGGAAGGAAGATTCATGATTGAGGGAGGATGGGTTGAAAACAGGGAGCGCTTTCCCCATGATTGATGAGATTTATGATGAAAAGAGCCGCTGCCGGAATACGATTCTGTTCCTGACAGCAGCAAGAATGCAGAGGGGTATGCACATGAGAGCAAACCGTTATTCCAAAACCTTAACAGCAATCCTGCTGACTCTGACCATTGCTTTACAAACGGGCTGTTCCTCTGACGAAACATTGCCTGCAGACACGCTGCGGAAGGAGGAAACAATGGAACAGCAATATCAGGCTGTCACGGCGGATACAACGGTTTCCGAAGTGGAAGCCATCCCCGCTTTTGGGGATTACGGGCGGCTGCTGTTTCCGGTTGACCGCCCTGTGGAGGGCAGTATGACATTGGATGACCTTTCTGCTAATGGCATTTATGTCTGGTATAACAATATCAGGACAGAGAAAACAGTGGAAATCATAAATTACCTGAAAGAGCAGGCGGAGGGTGGAAAGCAGGTTTTTTATAACATTTATACGGAGGAAGAACGGAAGTCAGACCCCTCAAAACAGGATACGGGCCTGTTCTTCTTCCGGGGAGAACCTGGAGCAGAATTTGCAGTGACGAATGCAGGCGGCGGCATGATGTATGTGGGGGCGATGCATGACAGCTTTCCCCACGCACTGGAGGTCAGCAGGCAGGGCTATAACGCATTTGCGCTCATATACCGTCCGGATCATGCCTATGAGGATCTGGCGCAGGCGATCGAATTTATTTATGATAATGCGGATGAGCTTGAAGTCAGCCCTGACGGATATTCCCTTTGGGGCGGCTCAGCGGGCGCAAGGATGGCGGCAACGCTTGGGAACAGCGATTATCTGCAGCAGTTGACAGGGAGGACGGACATCCCGCAGGCGGCAGCGGTGATCATGCAGTACACGGGACACAGTGATGTGTCGGAAAAGGATGCCCCCACTTATGCCTGCGTGGGAACCAGTGACGGCATTGCAGGCTGGCGGACGATGGAGAGAAGGCTGCAGATGCTGGAAGGATATGGAATACCTACAGAGTTCCACTCCTATGAAGGACTGCCCCATGGCTTTGGGCTTGGGACGGGAACCGTGGCGGAGGGGTGGCTTGATGATGCTGTAGCATTTTGGGAAAATCAGATGGAGGAATGACAGTATGGTTTTTTACTTTACCGGCACCGGAAACAGCCTGTATGTGGCAAAACAGCTTGACACGGAGCTTGTCAGCATCCCGCAGGCGATAAAAAATGATGACCAGACGTATGAGGCGGATCAGATTGGTCTGGTATATCCCGTTTACGGGCATGAAGCGCCCTTCATGGTGCGGGAATTTATCAAAAATGCGGAATTTATCACGGATTACCTTTTCGTTGTCCTGACCTATGGGAACAGGCACGGAGGGGCAGCGGAACTGGCACAGGATATGCTTGCTTCTTCCGGGAAAAAGGCGGACTATATCCGCACCATCAAGATGGTGGACAATTTCCTGCCCGGCTTTGATATGGAGGAACAGACCGCCAGCGCACCGGAGAAACGGATTGAAGAAAACCTTGCCATTATCAAAGGGGAAGTCGCGCAGAAAATGCACAGGATCGATGAAGTGACGGATGCGGACAGGGCAGCGCATCAGGAATTCCTGTCCCATATGGGCGGCAACCCATCCGGCGCCTTTCAAAATATTTACACGGTTTCGGATAAATGTGTCGGCTGCGGCATCTGCATGAAAGTGTGTCCGGGCGGATGCATCCATGTTGAAAACCAGAGGGCGGTCTATGAAGGCGGGGACTGCCAGATGTGCATGGCCTGTGTCCACCACTGTCCGCAGAAAGCGATAGGGCTCCGGATGCCGGAGAAGAATCCAAACGCCCGTTTCCATAACGAGAACATCCGCCTGCAGGAGATCGTGGAGGCGAACAATCAGAGTATGCAGTAAACAACCATAGCCGGGAAACCAGACGGTCTCCCGGCTGTAGGTGTGAATGGGAGAAAACGGATACATGAAAAAGGCGTGGATTGCCGTTAGTATGGCGATATTGCTGCTTTTGACTGCCTGTTCAGACAGGTCTGTGTCAGGGCAGGGTGAAAATATGGTGGCATCTGAGGGAATGGGGCAAGGCACCAGGAGCGGCGTACAGGAAAAGGCGGAATACGGGGAATTGCCGGTGTATGAGTATCAACAGAAAGAGATCAGCGTAACGAATGACGGAAAGAAAATTTATGGTGTTGTGGATATGATGGACTATGATGTGTACGAAGAAATCGGCAGCTATGAGAAAAAGGTGCTGCTGATGCACGGCAGTGCAGACAGTATCGTTCCCATCTCTTACTCTGAGCGGGCGGCAGAGGTTTACGAAGACGTGGATTATCATGTGATGGATGGTGCGGGCCACGGCTTTAGGGGAACGGCTTATGAGCAGTCCCTGTTATACATTTTTGATTATCTGCAGGAAATAGGGGCGCTTAAAAGTCCTGGTGAACCATAAAGGCAGTAAAGGATAAAAAATTTATAGTATAATGACGGAGGAGCAGAATTCAATGAAAAAATTAGTATCAGTCTTTTTTTCTGTGCTGTTAGTTCTTTCACTTTCTGCCTGTGGCAGCGGAAACCGGAATGGTATGGCGGACAGGCAGGAGGGAAATGAAGCAGAGGATTTAGCAACGGGAATCGAAAGCAATACAGAAAGCAGTATGGAAGATGGAAATGCCGCTGGTATAGACAACGGCAGTATTTTAATTGCTTATTTTTCAGTTATGGAGACAGATGGCGTAGATGCAGTGTCAAGCGCAAGCCGTGTTGTGGCAGACGGCGAATTGCTGGGGAATAACCAATATATTGCGCAGATCATCCAAAGGGAAACGGGCGGGGATCTGTTTTCCATTGAAACAGTACAGGAATATCCCACGACACATGAGCCGCTTTTGGAGTTTGCCTATGAGGAAAAGTCGGATAATGCCCGGCCGGAACTTGCATCGCATATAGAAAATGCTGACAGCTATGATGTGATTTTTTTAGGCTTTCCCAACTGGAATGCAGACCTTCCGATGCCGCTTTATACGTTCCTTGAAGAATATGATTTCAGCGGCAAGAGGATCATCCCGTTTACGACCCATGGCGGTAGTGGTTTTTCAAGAACGATCCAGACGATCTCGGAATTACAGCCTGATGCAGCGGTTATTTCTGAGGGTCTTTCCATTTCCCGAAACAATGTACCGGGGGCGGAGAATGATGTTGTGGACTGGGTGAACAGCCTTGATTCCCGCGTGCAATGAGCCAAGTGCCATGCTTGCATGAGCACAAAGTCATGTACCATGACTTGGCGAATGCCGCGAGGGTCAACAATCCTGCTGCTTTCAGCGGGGGTGTTGACATAACAAACGATTGATTTTATACAGAATATGGAGAGTAAGCCATGCTGAAACAAATAAAGTATTTTCAGGCGGTTGTCCGGTGCAGAAGCTTTACGGAAGCGGCGGAGGAATGTCATATATCCCAGTCCGCCATTTCCCAGCAGATCCAGGCGTTGGAGAATGAACTTGGAGTCAGTCTGCTGGAACGCAAAAACCGGAAATTCACTGTCACCCCTGCGGGGGAGCATTTTTATAAAAAGAGCCTGATACTGATGGCGGACTTTGAAAAGCTGTGCAGGGAAACGTCCCAGATCGCGTGCGGAAAAGATGCCCGGATCTGTGTCGGTTATCTGAAGGGGTACAGCGGAAGGGAGTTCCATCAGGCGGTTGCCGGTTTTACGGAAAAATATCCGGATGTGGCGATCCGGATCATCAATGGGAGCCATGAAGAGCTTTATGATGAACTGCGCCAGGAACGTGCAGATCTGGTTTTTAGTGACCAGAGGCGGATGTTTTCTGATGAGTACGTCAATTCTCTGCTAGTTACTCATGAGTGTTATATTGAGATTGCAGGACGCCATGCCATTGCCGGCATGGAAAGCGTGGATGTTTCTGAACTGAAAGGGATTCCCTGCGTTTTAGTGGCTTCACCAGCCCAACAGGAAAACGAGCAGACCTATTACCGTGATATTGTGGGACTGAAAGGTGAATTCCTCTTTGCAGAGAACCTGGAGGATGCAAGGCTGTTAGTGATCGGCGGTAAGGGGTTCATGCCGGTGGAAGGTGACGGACAGTCCGTACAGCAGTTTGGGACAAACCTGCACCGTGTCCCGCTTATGCGGAGCGGCAGACCCATAAGGAGAAATTATTGCGCATTCTGGAAAGTGGATAATTCCGGTTACTACATAGAGGAGTTTGCCGATATTTTGAAGGATCAATTTTCAGTCAATTCTAAAGGAACTGTCAAAAAATAATTTTTGACAGTTCCTTACCAATAGCTTAAAAGACCATATCCGCAGAAGGTATGGTCTTTTCGCATAAGATTTTCTTATTAAATATCCCCAAAAACAAAATTGTTAATGATAGCCGGAGCCAATATAATAAAATACAGAAAACCTTATAAAAGGAAAAGCATTGCGAGGAGATAGGAAGATGAAAGTATTAGCTGTCAGCGCAAGCCCACGTGACGGGGGTAATTCAGATGTCCTGTGTGACCAGTTTTTGAAAGGTGCGGCAGAAGCAGGGCATGAAACGGAGAAGATCAGTATCGGGAAGAAATGTATCCATCCCTGTATGGCCTGCTATGGATGCGGAAAGACAAAGGCCTGTGTCCAGAAGGATGACATGGGGGAAATTCTGGAGAAACTGATCGGGGCGGATGTTATCGTCCTTGCGACACCGGTATATTTTTATTCCATGAATGCCCAGATGAAAGCATTTATTGACCGGTGCCTGCCCAGATATCAGGAGATCAGGGATAAGGCGTTTTATTATATCGTCACTGCCGCCGATCCCCAGCACAGCGCGGCTGACGAGACCATTGCGGGGCTGCGGGGGTATTTGAGGTGCCTGCCCGGCGCACAGGAAAAGGGTATCATCTATGGGACCGGGACATGGGATCTGAATGATGTCTACCGGCATCCGGCCTTTGAGAAAGCATATGAAGCTGGTAAAAACATATAAGGTCGAAAGGAGAGAATGTGCTATGGCAATTACAGAAGCAGCGAAAGCGTATCATGAAAAAATGTTTCCGGAGTATCAGTCTAAGTTTCTGGAGACCGATCCGGAGTTTATCGAGCGTTTTGACAATTTCGCCTTTGATGAGGTGATAAGCCAGGATGGCCTGGATGACAGGACACGGTTCATGGCGATCCTCGCCACTCTGCTTGGATGCCAGGGGATGGATGAGTTCCGTGCCATGCTCCCGGCAGCGCTGAATTTTGGTGTCACGCCAGTGGAGGTTAAGGAGATCGTTTATCAGGCGGTGGCGTATCTGGGGATCGGGCGTGTATTGCCGTTTTTGAAGATGACCAACGAGGTGCTGACGGAAAAGGGAATCAGGCTGCCCTTAGAGCCGCAGGCAACCACCACTACAGAGAACCGCCGGGAAGCTGGGACACAGGCGCAGGTGGATATCTTTGGGGAAGGGATGCGTGACTTCTGGAAATCGGGGCCGGAGGAGAGCCGTCATATCAACCTTTGGCTTGCGGATAACTGTTTCGGAGATTATTACACAAGAGGCGGGCTTGATTACAGACAGAGGGAGATGATCACATTCTGTTTCCTTGCGGCACAGGGCGGCTGTGAGCCGCAGCTTACTTCCCATGCGGCGGCGAATATAAACATCG
>JAMPFR010000012.1 GCA_023664365.1 Acetatifactor muris
CCTTCTGCACAATAATTATTACCGTATCAGCGGCTACTCGCTGACACTCCGCAGGGATGATACCTTCTCCAAAAACGCATCCTTCCAGAATATTGTTGACATCTATAACTTCGACCATGAAATCCGGCATATCATTCTCCAGTACATAGAAATAATCGAAGTCCGGATGAAATCCGTCTACACATATGAATTCACAAAAGCCCATGGCCCCATTGGATATTTAAACCCGGCTTTCTTTACAAATACCATAAAACACAGCGAAATCATCCAAAAAGCAGAGCAGCAGAAAACACAACGCCTGCCCCATGAAGCCTACCTGAAACATTTCATCAACAATCTCCAACAACAGATTCCTTTATGGGCATATGTAGACCTGCTGACTATCTCTGACATTTCATTCTTGTACTCAATCTCGGAGCCTGAGATCAAGGACTCCATTGCCCGGATATTCGGCCTCGCCATGACCCAGGGCTCACGGATCCTCGGAAGCTATATGCACAGCATGACAATCATCCGCAATCTCTGCGCACATGGGAGCAGGCTTTATAACCGCCTTTTTGAGCAGAAACCTTCCCTTAACAAAAAAGAGAAGAATCTGCTGATCAAAAATGAAGACGGGCAGATTGACAACTCCCATCTCTATGGCTTTGTCCTTGTAATGAAAAGGCTGCTACCTTCCAGTAACTTCAGCGAGATGAAAAATTCCATCCTATCACTGACTAAGAAATACCCATTTGTCCGCATGGATTATTATGGTTTCCGGGATGACTGGCAGGACAAACTTTAAACAATAGAATCCACGCTTCGCGAGAATTCTATTGCCATGAATCATTTCCCTGCTGCCCGCATATACTATAAGGACATCTCCCACGAGCCATTCCGGCGCAATACTGTGGGCGGTCTGTTGCCAGGGCTTTCCTTTGCCCTGGCTCTTTCAATCAACTCCTCCAGCACAAGCACGATGGGCAGTTTCTACATCGCCTCCCACAACACTTAGCTTTTCGCTCCCTCAAAAGCGTGGCATGGAATTTCCTGCTCGCTTACATTATGCTGCTGTTTTGTTTCGGGAAAAGCTTAACAGAGAAATACCTGAAAGTATTTCTGGATGACGGCGAAATCCCCATGGATAACAACGTTGCGGAACAGTCGAACCGTGGATTCTGTATCGGGAAAAAGAACTGGGTGATGATCGATACCGTCGCAGGAGCGAAGTCCAGCGCTATCATCTACAGCATTGCGGAAACGTCAAAGGCAAACAGCCTGAAACCGTATGATTACTTTGAATACCTGCTCACCGAGATACCAAAGCATCTGGATGATACGGACCGGGTCTTTCTGGATGACCTGCTCCCCTGGTCGCCGAACTTCCCTGTGAACTGCCGGAAACCCGGCAAAGATGACGTGAAATAAGATTGGAGCAAATCTGTTTCTATCATACAGATTTGCTCCTGTTTTGTATAGGTACACGCTATCCACCGTTTACCTTATATTTTTGAGCTTTTTAGAAATTTGAGAAAACTTAAGAATATTGACAAGAGGTCAAAATGGTGGTAATATTTAAATATAATTATTTAAAAACAGAACAGTAAACATTTAATGTTTGTTATGCTGGCTGAACTATATGAGATAATTTGCAAAGAAATGGAGAATTAATACTATGCCTAAACTCGAGTAACTTGCCGAGTGTATAGAAATTTCTCTGCTGAGGCAATCCATACATTGTCTGATACGGATTTGAACAGGTGTTATATGCGGTATACAGCAGCAGAGATATCCTTAAAATTTTATTACTATCACCTATTTAAAATATGAAATGATTCTGAAATACTCAACATAGTCCATAAAGAAAGACTCAAAAAACACACAAAAGAGGAGAACTGCCAGAATGGAAAATGTGATTCGTCCGGGGAATTGGCTATGCTTAATAGAATTAGCCAATACGCAGCAGTGTTATGCAAAATGTCTGCAGTTAGTTCAGTGGTTGGAGAAGGTTGGTCGGGGAGAAAGTGATAATCAATTTGAATCCAAAGATATGTTGACATTTCTTATTTCGAGAATGGACAACTCGAAAATCTGTAACGTGGATGCATTACTGAGGCAGGAGAGTTACCTTAATGACAAAAACTTCAAAAAATATAGTGAAATTACTTCAAAAGAACAACTGCTATCCGGTTTGGAGAAGGAAAGCAGTCGATATAAGGGTATGATTCAAAAGAATCATTTTAGCTATTATTTTCGCGTTCATTTGAATCAAAACGATAGCGATATTACAGAACTGCAATATATGGTTTTGCTTTTGCAGATGCTGCCGTCTATTCAGGGCAGAGCAGCAGTTCGGTTAATGGAGAATGCTGAAAGCGAATGGGGTGTAAGTGATTTTTTCCGGGTGTCTCACTTTTTGAGGTTTATCCAGGGGAGATATCATTGTTTTTTTGCCTGTTACAATGGAAATCCGGATTCTCTGAGGCCGCTCCGGCCGGACCAAGAGTATACACAGACCAGTTTTCTTCCGATGCTTGAAGTTAATGGTCAACTTTATCGTACACTAAACAAAACTTGGTTCCTGGCATATGAGTTAAAAGAGAAATTGGGTTATGATAAGCTGTATACAGCGATGTATCCTCAGGATTGTGAAGGGAATAGTTTGGTTCAATCTCTGTTCAGGATCGGCTTGCGTATGCTGTTCAGGGGCTTGCCGGGAAGAAAATACGCAAGAGACGACAAGAAACAAACTTTATTGAAATTTTTTGTTGAACTGGTACAGGATGTACAGGGAATCACATCGTTGGATATGCTGCTGTTTGGCGCATTGGCTGGAGACAGGCTTCAGGGTGAGTTGGATGCAAAAATTGCCAGAGAGTGTCTGGGAGAGGTTCAGATGCTTTCTTTGGCAATCAGTCAGATACTGGAGAATATAGTCAATCACTCAGAACGTAATCAAGGCGTATTCACATTCCGCATACAAAGAAACCAAAAGTATTTAAATAAACATTATCCGGACTATCCAAGTAATGTGGAGAAGGGGTGTTTGGAACTTCTGATTGCAGATGGCAATCGCAGTGATGGTATAGTCGAGCATTTTCTCAATAGCAACAAGGCAGATATACGACTCAGGAACAATTCAAACAACATTTGTCTTGGACAGCTTTTTGGGGATTATAAGGACGAGAAAATATCTGAGATATGGCATATCGTGCGGAGAGAACGTCCGGAAATGTGCCATGGGCTTCTTTCCTTTGCAAATAGTGTGCATAGACTGAAGGGAGCATTCTGGGTGCGCAGTGCCCCGAAGACTGAAAGCAAAAACTATCGGGATTTGTATTATTTTAATAATACAGGAAATAGCTACGAAGCCGATGAATTGTTCTTCGGGTCGTATATTCCCGGCACACAATTTTCTATTGTTGTAAATCGAACCGAGCAAAATGTTGTTTCGGTTTCTCAGAATGAAGACTGGGCTTTTGATTTTGATAAGCTGGTGTATGCAACTACATATCAGGACTTGGCAAAGGCCCTGGCTTATGAAGAAAGTATTACTGAAATAGTGCTGGATGTATTGAATTCCGCGCCAGATCCTCTGGGGCAGGAAGAAAAGGATGCGGCAGCTTTATGGTGGAAAGAGCTGTTTGATGGTTATACTATGCAAAAAAATATGTCTAAGCGTATGGTGTATCAATGTAATTTGGAAACGCTATGTCAAAGCTTACATGAAAGACCGGAATTAGGAGAGCCTTTCTGCAAGGGCTTTTTAAGCAGCCGATTCTTTGTAAATCCGATGGAGGATGTATATTATTGTATTTTGTTCCAAAATGTGAGCGCATATTTCAGCCGTGTATTTGCTGCCACGCTTGGGGCAGTGGAGAATCAAGGAATAGCTGTGTGGGAAAAAACCTGCGTCTATTTTGCCTTGAGGCAGTACAAGGGGAGTAACATTTCATATTGTGTTGCTGTCATGCAGGATTTATTGGAAAACTATAAAAAAGAAATTTTTGAAAAAGAGTTTCCCAGGATATTTCCGACACCGCTTCTCGTAAAAAAGGGTGAGAAGAATACTGAGTTTGAACAGGAATTGCTCAAACAGGCGAATACAAATATTACCAGTAAGGACAATCAAGGCTTTAAGATTTTGGATACACATATGCGGCTTGGAAATAAAGTGCATCTGGATGAATTCTATGAGATGGCCTTGTTTTTTGAGAACCCTAATTATGCCTATTATACGGCCTTCTTGTTTCTAAGGACATTTTTGACAGAATATCCTCAACTGTTATATAATAAGCCTCAACTCTTGTTTTATGGATACTCATCGTATTCCAGGGCTATTATTTGGGCTATTATTCAAATATTAAATCAATATAAAATGCACCCTAAAGTAGAGGAAACGCAAGACGGGCGAGTCATTCCGGAGGTTGGATTTGTCATTTATCAAAATGATCTGAAGCTGGATAGCGAGGAACCTCAGATCCAGATGTATTACAGCCGGGAGCAGTGGCAGCGGCAGCCTCAAGATATTTGGGATCCCGAATATACGACATTGGTTTCTATTGTACCAATCAGCTCTTCGTTGACCACATTTGATAAAATGAGCAAGGAGTTAAATCAGGAAACGGGAAAGTCTTTTATATCGCAATTGAACTACACTGCTTTCTGGGTCAGAAATAAATTTCCCAAAAATAAAATTCGTGTTTCTACGGATGAGGAAGAGGGTTTTTGGGAGACTGCAGATCCCAACAAAAAAACTATATCTAGCAAATTTATTAATGGCGAAATCCGATACCTTACTTATGTGACCAGCACCTGGAGAGATCCATTAGGGTGTGAGAAATGTTTTCCGGAGGATCCTATCTTCGAATATCCTTTGGTGGAGACAGATCCCACCTCTACGGTTCCGACGCAGCAATTTTATCTTCAAAGAGAGTATGGAGCCGTTCCCGATGAAAAAGATCAAGTTACACAAGACCAACAGAATGATGAGCGTATTGCAAGCCTGAAAGGGAATATGCTGTATGGACATATTTCCAAAGGAGAAAATCACTATCAATATTTCGTTAAAAACCAAACCTATTTTCAACAAGAAAGAGAGGGGATTGCTTCATGGTTAAAGACCCTGCGGGAAGAGGCTGTCAGAACGGGATACAAAATCATCACATCACAAAACTGCATAAATGTACTAATCATTCCGCAGAAAGCAGATAACGTAGAATTCTCTCAATATGTTTATGAGTATTATTTTCAGGGCTGTGCGGAATGTGTAATCGTGAATACCGAAAAGGAATTTAGAAGTAATTTCAAGGCGGCATATAGCGGTTTGTTTAGCCGTCTGCGTACTGCGGTCACCTTACAGAAAGATGTAAAATTTCACTATGCAGATACTTCACTGCAAAGCGGAGGCAGCTTTAATCGTGCCGTTTCCTTGATTGCGGCCTGTGTGGAAGACTGGAACCTTGGGGATGAGGAAAGATACGAATTTCGGATTGAGCAGGTGTTTTTGTTGACAAGCAGATTATCGGAATCCTCCAAAAGGCAGTATGTAAAAAATCCAAACCGGGAATTTCATGCATATGCCCAATTGGCCATTTCCGCTATGCGAACTTTTGGCGATAGCTGTGTTCCATGTAAGCTGCAGCAGGAAGCGCAGCGTTACTATAAAAAGGCGGCAACAAAATCTATCAGTTGTTATTGGGAAACGAAAATCTATAATAGAGCTTGCTTGCCGTTCGATCAGGTCGAAATGAATGAAAATGAAGATCTTGAAAAGCATGAAGAAGGGTATAGACGCATGATATGTACCCATAGGGCAGCTTATTATATTCGGCCGGTACAGGGAGCTCGCGTACAGGATTACTTCATGGCGCTTCGAGGATTCTTTGATGAAATTTGCAATGCGAATTCGGACGAAAAGACACAGAGCCGTATTTACCGATATATCAATAAAGAAAACCGAAAAGACTGGCTTGCGGCCGGCCTGAAAGTAATCGCGCGCCCATTTTTTGCATATGATTATAGGACTCGTTGTGCTGTGATGGATATGTATCTGCTTCTTGCAGAATATTGGATTGGCGAAAGCAGCATTCAGGACTTATGTATGCGGCTGACGAAGGGAAAGAGCAATCAAAAGAAATACTTGCTTATAGAAGATAATATTAATTGGATAGAAACATTTGCTGGAAATATTGTAAAAGCCATTGGCGAAAACGAAAGTGATAAGCTGGAATTTTTCAGAAATAATATTCTTAAGAGTCTTGCTGATATCAAGAGTAATTATATATTGCGCAAGGATACACTTTTACGACTTAGCAAAAAGATAGATATTGTCTGCTCTAAAAGCGGCGGGGGTGATGGAACGATAGAGTTTTATCAACATTATCTTCGCTCAATTTTGCGTATGACTCATAGCAGTAGTGACGAAACTAAGAGCCTGTGGTTGGAATATTTACTTCAATTTGGTGAAGAATACAAGAAGGAGAACTGGCAGAATGTATCAGAAAATATGGGTGATGGAATCGAACGGCTTGTATCAGAGGTTCCGAAGAATGTACAAGCTGCATTTCAAAATTTCCTGGAGGTACTTCTTGTTGAGAACAACAGGCCGATGTATCAGCTTGTAGTGGAACTTCACAAAAAGACGCAGGGAGATGAAAAACAAAATGAATATAGTGAGAGTGATGAAAGTTATATAGAAGAGCAGAGATTCCTTGATGAGTATATTAATCGTAAGTCCGCTAAATTTCTCCAATTTGGAAAGCAAAATAATATGAATTACAGCCAACTCCACGCTCTGCATCAGCTGCTTATACTCCTCAATCAAACAAGTCATGAAATTGACCGGTATAATGATTTGGGCAAAGCACTGCAACGGATTATGGAAGCTGAGACAACGCCGCAGGGAAGCGTTGTCCTGTTTGGAGAAAGCAGGCAGAATGCCGATATAGAGATTTCTCCTGTTGCAAAATATCTGAACTTGCCGAACTACTTTGTGTTATATCCGCAGTATATTGGCGAACAGAACAATCAAGGAAAGACAAAAGAGCAAATCAGGTTCGAAGAGAAGTGGAAACATGTAAAAGAAGATAGTAAAGCTGATTCATTTTTGAATGAAAATGGTTTTTATCTAATGCGACAAGATAACGGGGGAGAAAACGTAAATATTATTATTAAACTGGAAAATAACTATGGCGCGGTGAACACGCCGGAGAATAAAAAGCAGAAAATAGAAATTCAAAAGATTGAACCTATTTACATTTACATTCCTTGCGCGATGTGCCCTCAGCAGGCTTTAGGGTTGACGCGTAAAATATTGATGTTTCGTAGAAAGCTGATCGAATGGCTGGAAACGGATTTCAATAATAATGCCATTGCCGTTTTGTCCCGTCAGCAGTATCTCGCGAAAATACTGTCAACAGATAAAATGGGGGATCATAATGACGACGGTTTTGTGGAATGCCAGGAGACTCTCTTGATGGCAACAAACCAGGATGAGTTTGATGAGGAAATGAAGATAGGAAATTGGGAAAATTCGGTAACGGAAGCGGGTATGCCGGAAAATACCTATGAAGTTCCCGAGGATGCCAGGCCGCCACTGTACGGAAGTCTTGCGTCTGCAAGAGAATGGTTTTTTCTGCGTTCATATGTGAATTCCCGTATTTCACGCTTGTTCCGAACAATGGTTCGCACTGAAAACGAACTGGAGAAGGGAGAACTGATTGACGTTGAAAACTATTATGCACGTGATGCCCAAAGCGTAAGGATGCGGCCGGTACGGGATTTAAGCACTGTTTTTTTCACTCCAATCAAAATCGGGTATACACGAAAGAATTATTTGCGTCAGATGATGGATACAGTCACCTTTACGATAGAGGGAGTTCAGGATTATAAAATTGACGGCGAGTTGCGTCCGAATGCAAATATAGCGGAGCGCCTGAAAAATGTGGAGAGCCTTCTAAAGAGCTTTTGCTGTATTACCATATATTTTGAAAAAGAAGATATGCAATGTGCATATTTGGCGGAATACCTTACGGCTATCCTGTTGGATTGCTTTATAAGCGGAGTAAAGGCCGGAGAGGTATGGAATCAAACCAAGTGGGGTGGAGAGGCTTATAAGGTTCTGCAGGAGAAAAGGGCAGATGAAAAATGTGAGATTCAGCTTGACCGAAAGAGAGGAGGGATATGCGGCAATGTAAAATATGATTATCTTGTGATTCAGAACAAGGTACATGACCGTTTACGTTCCCCAAAGAAAGGTATTGGAATGTCTCAAGCGGCAATTAAATGGTATATTGACAGTCTTTGGCGCGAATGTATGGGGGAGCAACCGACATATCCGCAAGTGGAAGCGGGGCTAACCCCAGAGGGAAACCAATATGTTATCAAACTGCCGATTCTGGAAGGAGAATGATGAATGAAAGAAGAAAAGAAGAAGGTTGTGATTTTAGTCGAAAATGATCTTTTCCAACTGGAGGATATGTTGCTGAGCATTCAATCTATCTTATTTGTGGCAACGAAGCAGAAGCTGCTTAATGCGCCGAAAGAAGATGATACGGCAATCTGTGTCCTCCATCTGCTCGGTAAAGATGAAAAAGCGGAGCCGAAAACTTTTGGCAGATTTGAATCTATTCTTGAGGATCGTCAGCGCGAACTCATGGATTCCGATTATGGGTGTAAATTAAATTACAGATATGAGACGGCAAGAATAGATAGAGAATCCTACCCGCCGGAGGACTGGGACGAAGGCATGAAGGATGTATGTACGAAGATAGAGGAAATCAGCCAGGGCTGCAGCTATACTATTGTTCTTGATGTGATACTGGAGGATGACAAGGATCCCAGCCTTGTTTTGGATGGAGGCGAAATTTTATCTCATTTTCTGTATAGGAAATATAGTGGACATTGTATACCATATACAAAGTATGATCCTTCCGGACAGAAATTTCGAAAGAAATGGGCGGAGCGGGTGGATGGAAAAAAAGCGCCATATGAACGATATTGCCTGGATGGAAATGTAATTCACAAGAACTTTAAGCAGGAAATCTATAAATGTCTGGAAATTGAAAGCCGAGGAAAAAATGAAAAAGAAGATTAAAGAATATAGCGATATTGTAGAGGCAAAAAAGAACGAACCATATTTTGAAAAAACGGAAAAAGGATTTTCAGAAATTCCGTTGGTATATCAGTATAGAAATTTTCAAAGCTTCTGGCAGATATTGCAGAGTGACGCTTTATGGGCAACGAATGCACGTTTCAGCAACGATGAAGCTGAGCAGAAGTTCGGTATGGAACTTATAGCGTCTGTGATGCCTGAGAACATGAAGATTGACATTGATAATCTGGGCTTGGATGAAAATTACATTATTTGCTTTTGCCTGGAGGATGATAAGCTCAGTCAATGGAGAGGATATGCGGCCGAGGGCGGAGTATCCATGGGATTTGATTTCGGAATGCCCCGTGCCTTTTCCATATTGCACAGTGAAGCAAAGGATATAAGTGTTGCTTCAAATTGTGATATACAGTATGTGGGATTAAATAATGTATGTTATGTACGGCCAAAGCAGAAAGCAGAAGACGAGGAAGAATATAGACTGCGTTGCCGTAAACAAATTAATCTATGCCACCGTGCAATAAAGGACGATGAAATAGCATTTCATACTGATGAAATTCAGAAAAAAGCGCCGTTTATCAAGCATGAAGGTTTCAATGAGGAAAACGAGTATCGCCTTGTTTTTTCCAATAAGAAGGGAGATTTGAATGCTTGTGTACGTTATAGGGATACGCATGAGGCACAACTTCGCTATCCTTACATTGTTGTAAAAGCGGCTTTGCCGGATGACAAGGTGGTTTCTTGCGTTGTAAGGGTTTGTGTTGATAATGAAAACAAAGAAAAAAAATTAGTGCAGGAACTGGAAAACACATTGAAAAAGGAAATACCTACGCTTGTACAGGGCTGCCATCTTTATGAATCGTCCGCTCCGGATGCGGAGGAACCGTTTTGTACAGGCTGTGTCTTGCGGCATTGGGAGAGTGCATATAGCTATCAAAGGTGCCGATATAATTACGGAAATGAGAAAGAAGAGTATACATACTGTTTGCGGGAGGGAGCAAGCTGCGTGGTTATATCTCAGGGAAAGGATCAAAAAAGAATTTATGAAATTGTACATAAGCGTATTCAAGAGCTTCTTAAGGATACAAACTTTACAAAGGGACAAGCACTTGAAATTCCGGTATGGTGTGAGGGACATTTGCCGTTACGCAGGATTACAGTGGGACCGTGTCAAAATCAAAATGGTATGTTGGAGGCAATCAGGCATTATTGCAAGCACACTTATTGGTTGCAGGATGTCGAGGTTCAGGCATCCACAATTCCATTTCGGAAGTCTCTCTAAGGCTCCGGATGGTTCATTACCATGGAGCAGATTACCCACGATAAGGGAGGCACTTGCCCATGCTTGAGGATTATACAGGTATCCGGTGTGTTGTACTGGCCTGCGGTATAGACCTCCGCAAGGGAATTGATGGTCTCGCCATGCTCATCGGCGACAAATACAAGCAGAATCCTTTTGAAAAAGACACTCTCTTCCTTTTCGGCGGCAGACATTCGGATCGCATCAAGGGGCTTTTGTGGAGGGGGACGGGGTTCCTGCTCCTGTATATGTGTCTTGAGAACGGCGCTCTTTCCTGGTCGCGCCGGGCGGCGGAGGCCGCGATTTCCAGACGAACGGCTTCACCCTTTCCAAACAGACGATCTCCAACTGGACAGTGTGGGCTACGGAGCGGTATCTGCCGACGGCCTATCAAGCCATGATCGCCCGGCAGCTGCGGAGCATGTAAACCAGTGTGATGAGACCCCGTGGAGGTCATTCACGATGACAGGTCGGCTGGGAGCCGGAGTTATTGTGGGTGCACCTGACAGGCGAGTTGAGCGGGGCGAAATTTCTACGGTTTTCCAGGGGTTTGTTCAGTTACAAGTGTTGAAAACCCGTGTGGTTATGGCACCCCGAATTCGCTGCTTGACAGAAAAGCAACAAAATACAATTTGCTTTAATTGCGTTCGTAAAAAAATATTGTAGAATATTGCAGAATATGGTAAAATATGAATAAAGCGAGATATGTTTATGGTTAAAAGTAAATGTACATTGATAATTAAATATAAAGTATATGTTTGCGATGAATGATGCACATGAATATTGGTCAAAATAGACAAAACAGATACAATTTAATTGTTTAATTTTACAAATTTATATAATTGGTTTGACATATTGTACATTTTTGACTATAATAGCTAATGTATCTTGGCATTATTGGGAATATTAATTCCGGAGGTGCTTAGCTTAAACATAGCAAAGAGGAAAGGAAGAAGAGAATGTATGGGATATAGTACAGATTATGAGCTTGATTCTCAGCTTTCGACTAACACTTTCGTAAATAATGATTATGTTGCGATGTCGAATGCAATGATTCACACTTTCATGGGAAGCGAAGATGAAGAATTTGATGACAAGTTTATGCAAAGCGTTGAAGAAGATTTAAGAAATTTGACGGAGTGGTAAGGAAGAAAAGGGCATTACGATTTGTAGTGCTTTTTTCATGCCCAAAATTAAGCACGACAACTATGCGGGAATACGGAGGAACAGAAAGTAATGGATGCACAGCAGAGAAAAGCGGACGAAGGCAAATGGAAAATGAGTATGTTACATCTCGAAAAGTTATCTCAGGCACCGACGGAGAATAGAAATCTTAAACAGGAAAAGAGGAATGAAAAAGATTTTTTTTGTTTTGGATACTATAATCGATTGACGTATATTGAGGAGGGAGAGGAGAGCGCGGAGAAACCGTTTAAGTATGAGGATGCTTTTGCTATTTCATATCCGTATACCAAGACAAATCAGCCTATTTATGCAGATCAATTATTTTCCCTGTTGGAACAGGAGCAGGAGAATCTGTTGAGTCCCTTGTTTTTATGTGAAGAAGCTGATTCAAAAAGGTATCCTTTTTTGGGAATCCTGCTGATAAACATTTCACTAAATGAAGATGAGTCCAAAGTGGACTTTGCGGGTCTTTTAAAGAATTTAAAGGAAACATTGACAGAACGCTTAGAAAAGGAAAGCAGGTTTGCGAATGATAAGATGGCGATATGCTATTCTACAAATTGTGCAGATTTGTGCGTTGTCATCAGAAGTGATTGCCTTGAAAATATTTACGATATTAAGAGGAACTTTTCTCAATATGTGAATAAGAATCCGCATAAAGCTCAGAACGAGGTTCAGAATAGTGAAAAGCCAAACTATGCGTATCAGATTACTGTGCATTTGGCAGTAGAATGCGGAAAAACGAAGGACATTTTGTGTGATGAGCAGATTATAGAAAAAAACAAAATGCATCAGATTGAGATACGGCTGCGGTGCAGTAAGGAAACCGCTGCAAAATTGAAAAATGTAAGTAACACCGGGATATATGGAACACTGGGAAATGGGGAGTATACTATCCTGCTGCAATACGCTGAATTTGCAAAGGCATACCCTGTTTACTGGCGCTTAAAAGAGGGTATATGTCAGGATGAAGAGATGCCGGAATTGGAATTAAGTGACAGTACTCTTGGTGGCGTTTTAGCTGCGGCACGGAATGATATTGAACTTGTGTATGAGCGATGGAATATTTGCTGCTCTGATATAATGGTGGAGACAGAGGGCGAAAATGTCACAGCGAATCAGTGGGATATGAAAAGAAAGCGGCTAAAGAAACGCAGTGATCTATGTGAGTTCATGGGAACTGCAGTAAATAAATTGTTGAAAAAGACGCTGGAGCGATTGGTAAAGAATAATCCTAATTTCCCGGAGCAGCGCTTTAGGGAACAGGTTATATTAATGAAAGATCTTTTGTATACCTATAACACCCTTTGGTATGATGAAACTACACTGTTTAAGGGAAGAATTTTTTATGCGCAGATGTCGGCCCTATTATCCGGAATTGAGCAGCAAACAAACATCATTAAAGAATATGTAGCAAAGAGTTCCGGTAGTGAAAGCAGGGGGAGGGGCAGAACTCTATATAATTTAAATAATGATTTAGTCGTGTATATGAACAGCATGATATCTGCAATAAACAATTTTAATAAACTGGCACAGGCGGTCAACCAAAGCGTGCGAAATGTGCCGAATTACGAAATGCAGTCCAAAGTTAACGTGGAAAAGTATATATATGCCTATACAAGTTATCTTATGGAAATATGTCAGGGATTTTCAAAAGCTGCAGTGGGGCAGAAGAGAGTATTTCCTTTGATGACGATTGATTTGTCTGTGCAGAAAATCCAAGCAAATACACTTTTTTTCGTGCCTTGGACTTTGAAGAGAGATGAAGAAAAGAATTATATGAATGTGTTTGCAGTGAGATGTCCCAACTATCAGCGCTTTGCAAATGTTTATCATGTTTTGCCGATGATTACCCACGAAATATCGCATTGCTTTCGATATATTCCGCGTGAGGAAAGAAACGAATTTATTATTGAATATCTGCCCGGCAGTATTGCGTGGGAACTTGCCACCGGATTGTTTCGGAAAGAATTTAAAGCGGAAGAATATATTGTCAAGGATGATGTTCTGGATGTTGTATATCAGTGTACGAAAGATGAATTAGTGAAATTCTTAAAAGAAGAATTGAAAGATTCTTTGGGAGAAATCAGGCTCCATAATCTTCAGAAAGTATGCCTGGAAAAAATTGCAGGATATCTTGGTATAGATATTCGTTATGAAGTATCGGAAGGAAGATTGTGGGAGGAAAGTAACCGGATCCTTTTAGAGCTGTTCAGATATTTGAGAATTATGTATGTTACGCCACAGATGATTTCGGAGGATGCAGGTAGATATGCCGCTTATATTATTCCGAACATAGTACTGGATATACTAAGCGGGGATAAGGAGAGGGTTAACCAGTGGGAAACGGTGATAAGCAGCGGATGTCTGAAGGAAATATCTTTTGCCGATATGCAAGATAAAATAACAAAAATACTGCAAGGATGTGTTCAAACAGGGAATACATCTGTGGTTACCTATGATGCTGTCAAATATTGTATGCAATTCATGGTATATTCAATGTGGAAGGGTTTCTGCGAAGACCATCCGCAGATAAAGAATATAATAGGTGAAGGCACTGTGTGTCGCAAATTAATGGAGGAATTTCATAAAAATATTTTTGAGAGACAGACAGAACAAAAGAGCGTAGAAGAGAGACTGCTCAAGGAAATGGAGAAATGTCATATTGATGAGAATACTAAAATGTGTCTTCAAAAACATTTGTGGGAAACAAGCGGTTATATTCATGAGCTGTTGAAACAGTGGATTGTATATGGCGGTAAGAAGATTACTAAGAGAGAGTCAAAGATAGATGAATATGGAACGGCTGTTCATAAGTCGTTAAAAGGTAAATTTGAAGAAAAAATATTGTGTTTACGGGAAAATCCATGGATTGCAACGCATAGAATGGAATCTGCAATAGCAAATCTTGGTATCTTAAAGGATGGTTCGGATCAGTTTACCAAAAGATTGAAGGAGCAGTTAAAAACGGTGAATTTATCTCATCTGGAAGATCTAATGCGGGATCGGATGCGGTTATATGAGGAGGTGTTCGCGGATTTAGGAATGTGCTGCAGCTTTAGTTTTAGCGCATTTGGATATTTTGCGTATACTATCCATTTGTTTTTGAAGGAAAGAGAATTGCCTGAAAGTATTGCGCATAACATGACTGCAGACAGAATGCGCCATGTGATAGAAACCTTATGGAGCTATGATTATTATAGAGAGGATAATTTCGAGGAGGATGATACGGAAAAAAGAAAAGTATTCTATGAGGAAAAAGTAGGGGAACTGAAAAATGACATTAATGAGTATTGGGAGATTTTGAAGGAAAAGTGTCCTATTGTAGCAAGAACTGCTTTAGCGGGGAGAGAAACAGCTGCTTTGGGAACGGGGGAATTTGCAAATGCGATAAAGAAAGCGAGTGATTATATAAAGGGATTGTCAAATGACATACCTAATCGAAGGGAAGTATTGATGCATTTGCGGATGCTGCAATGGATGGATACATTGTACCGCGCAATGTACCTGGAGACAAGGACAGAACTGCAGGATGACATCGACTTAGGGAAGCACCTGGAAAGAGTTTATAGAGCCATGAACCAGGAAGGATTCTTTCGAGAAGCGAGCTGCCAGTATACGGTGCAGGTTGTTGGTGAGTACTATAATCATTTTGCAGAAAGCGTTTTAGTTCCAAATGCGAAAAAGGCATGCATGGAATGTCAAAATGAATTTGTCATGGACTATTATGCTAAAATGCAGGATAAATGCAGTATGTTGGAATCGGTAGAGAAAGATATTGCGAACAATGGGCAGTGGCATGCAGAAAAATATAGCAGGAAGTTTTGGAACTGCGGGGGGGGAAGAGAATGACAGAATATTATGTTTATTCGTTGGGGGAGTTTTATGATGCCGTAAACAAAATCGCTTTGGCAGAAAAGGGAATCGAAGAGCGGAAAGAACTGTTCCCTGCTTTTTGGTATCGGGGGTTTGCGCACAACCATTATACCTTGTTGCCGAGTCTGTATCGCCAGAAAACGTTCAAATATGCAGATTCTATTGTATATAATCAAGTCAAGCAGATGGAGGATTCCAGGTACCAGCATTATAAATCAAGAGCTTTCCACATTGTGAATTCAAACCCTGATCTGGAAAGTGAATGGATGGAGATTTATCAGCATTACTTGGGAAAAACCAGAATGTTGGACTGGACAGAATCGGCCAGAACTGCGCTGAGTTTTGCTTTGGAGGCATACTTGAATACGAAAGAGGATTTACATATTGAGAGGGAAAGGGAAACACTGACTCCTGTGGTGGCGGTAATAAATCCGCACCGACTTAATGAAAAGGCGTATCAATTTATTGCAGATTCCGAGGGACTGATTGAAAAAGCAGTTTCAGATTTGTTCCCAGCTGTGAGTGAAAGAACATTATTAGTGAAAAAAATGATGGAAAATATGGCGGACAATAAGGATATTTTCTTTTCGGAAAATAGTGAAGACCAGGAAATGCAGGGAATTGTAAGTTTATGCGTACTGGAAAGAATGCGGGATATGGCAGGAGTTGGTTTGAAAGAAAGAATATGGAATTTTGAATTTAATCCCTTTTATTATTTAGTGCTTCGGTATTACACAGATGCATTGCCGATATCGGTTAAATCTGAAAAGGAGAAGATTTTACCACCGTTGGCAATCTTGCACCCCTATCACTCCGACCGAATCAGAAAACAGAGAGGAGTATTTACGGTTTTTCCTAATTATGAGTTGGATGAGCCGTTGGTTGAACTTCTGAAGAAAAGGAAAGTGGATGTCAGAGAAATGGAAAGGCAGTCATGTATTAATTCGCTTATCAGCAAGATTCGCATCTTGAACCCAAGGAGGGTTGCAAAAGAACTATTGTATTCTGGCGAAAGACGGACGGAATTGTATCCTGATTTGGACGTTTACGCGGAGGTGATGGAGACATCGAAATTTCCTGTATAGAGACCAGTTATGAAAAGCGGGGTAGTGTAGAAAAGTTTGTGTCTTTGAAAAATGGCTTCTTTTTAGTAAAAAGTCAGAAGTTGAAAATAGAATGTGCTATAATATTTTAAACTGTATGAATACTTTATAGGAATATAACCCCAATGGGGACTAAGGGTAACGCGAAGTTGGAGAGTATTCGCATGGTTATCAGCTACAAAAAATGATGGGAATTGCTTATCGACAAAGACATGAATAAACAAATGGCAAAGTTTACACGGTTAAAATGTCAGCACTGCCCTTCAATGCGACATAGCTGATATTATGGAGGTATACCGGACACCCCACCGATACCCGATAAAAAACGCCAGAAAGGATGTAATCCATCAATGTTTGACTTTGGAAATGCCAATGAAGGACAGCAAAATGCGATATCTGCTGCTGACGGACCTGTTCTTATCACTGCAGGACCAGGAACCGGCAAAACATATACGCTCGTCCAACGGACGATTTACCTGATTGAAGAATGCGGTGTGCAACCGGAAAGTATTTTTGTCGCCACCTTCACAGAAAAAGCTGCTAAAGAACTGATTACCCGAATCACAAATGAACTGAACGATCGTGATATCGTGGTGAATATCAATGAGATGTATGTTGGTACATTCCATTCTCTCTGCCTTCGTATCCTCAAAGAGCATCTGGAGTTTACGAGGCTTCGCCGGAACTACCGTCTCCTGGATGCGTTCGATCAGCAATATATGGTATTCCAGAACATTTATAGGTTCAGAAATATCCCGGAGGTCGAGATTGTTCTTCCGAGCGGCGGAGCGTGGAAACAGTCCGAGGCTATCTGCAACTATGTGAATAACCTCTCCGAGGAGTTAGTCACGCCAGAGGAACTGATGGCAGATTCCGATCTGTCTATAGCCGCGCTTGGTCGGATGTTGAAGGAGTACCGGGAACTCCTCGCGGAGGGGAATTTGATGGATTTCTCATCCATTCAGATTGAAGCCTATCATCTGCTCAAAGACAATGCGGCGATACTTGACGAGCTTCGCTCCAAGATCACGCATATCATGGTAGACGAATACCAAGATACAAACTTTATCCAGGAGCAACTGGTGTTCCTTCTCGCCGGAGATAGCAAGAACATCTGTGTGGTCGGTGATGATGATCAGGGCTTGTACCGTTTCCGTGGAGCAACGATCAGAAATATATTGGAGTTTCCGCAAAAGTTTGCGGACGGAGAATGCCGCATCATCCCGCTGGTAATCAACTACCGATCTAACAGCGACATTGTTGATTTCTACAACGAGTGGATGGCTACTACTGACGGTTTGAAGTTTAAGTTCCGCTGGGATAATTTCAGATACGGTAAACGAATTGAACCACATGAGAAGACCTGCCTCCGCAGCCCTGCGGTTGTTAAACTTGCAGGTGTGGACGATACAGACGAGTGGCACGAGAATATTCTGCGCTTCATAAACAAACTGAAGGATTCGGGAAAACTTACGGACTATAACCAGATTGCGTTCCTCTTCAATTCTGTGAAACATCCGCGAGTGACGGCTCTCGCTAGATTCCTGGAGGAGAACCACATTAATGTCTACTCGCCGCGTTCGGATATGTTTTTCCAGCGTGATGAAATTCGCTTGGCACTTGGATGCCTCATGCTCATGTTCCCTCTCTATATAGAGGGACTGGAGAACGGCGATTATGCCTTCCTTCATCCGGAGCATCTGACCTACTACAGAAACTGCATCATAATGGCAAATGAGTACCTTACTCAGCAGGAGAACGCCGAACTCCTCAAGTGGATACGCCGAAAAGGAAAAGATCATGTCGGGCTGACTGGTGCTACAGATTACGCATATTGCGGCCTGATGTACCAGCTTTTTGAGTTCCAGCCGTTTGCGGGAATTCTCGATACAGATATGGATGTCGGTGTCGTGGATATTCGACCGGCCCGGAACATCGCAAAATTGACACAAATCATCGGAAAGTTCGAGTACCTCCATAGGGTAGACGTTCTTGATGCCGGAGAATATAAGGGAAAACGCCGTATCGATCAGAATACCGAGATGTTTTTTAATCTGTACCTACGTTTGCTCTTTGACGGCGGCATTACGGAGTACGAGGACGATTCCGAGTATGCTCCGAGCGGCTGTGTGTCGTTCCTGACGATTCACCAGTCTAAGGGCATGGAGTTTCCGATTGTTCTGGTTGACTCCTTGGCAAATGTGCCGAGGAAGAATTCTAGCGACCTCATGATGCGGATTGAGGAACGATACTTCAAGCGTCCCGCCTTTGAGCCGTATGATGTCACCAAATTTTTTGACTTCTGGCGTCTCTACTACACGGCATTTTCCCGTGCGCAGGACTTGCTGATACTGACTTGTAACGAGGATAAGCGGACGCCGAGCAACTACTTTAAAGAACTATACGGGGAGCTGCAATCTGTTGACAGCTCCGCATTCGATATAACGGAATTCGATTTTAAGTCGATAAAGGATGTAAATATCAAGAATACTTACTCATTCACATCGCATATTACGGTTTATGAAACTTGCGCCTTGCAGTACAAGTTCTATAAGGAACTGGAATTCATGCCGATTCGTGCAAACGCCATGCTGTTCGGTACGCTCGTGCATGAGACGATTGAGGACATACACCGCGCTGCGCTCCGGGACGAGGCACCGACGATTACTGTGGAGAATGTCAGGCGATGGTTTGATTCCAACTATATATCTCTTACCAAGGCCGAGCATACCTACCTCGCCGGTCCGCAGAGAGATGCGGCGCTGAAACAGATACTTCGCTATGTGGAGAGACAGCACGGTGACTGGTCACAGATACAGCAGGCCGAGGTCGATGTCTCCCTGGTAAAGCCGGACTACATCATCGAAGGCAAGATTGACCTCATTCGCGGAGAAGGCGATACGGTCGAGATCGTGGACTTCAAAGCCGAGCGTAAGCCAGACATGGAGAAGATGCAGGCAAGGCTCGAACAGTATCGGCGGCAGCTACATATTTATGCCCACCTCGTGGAGGAGCGAACCGGTCAAAAAGTCAGCAAGATGCACCTCTATTATACCGGCGAGGATGACGGAGTGCCTACGATCACCTATCCGTATACCAAGACGGCTGTGGAAGGCACAATGGCGGTTTTTGATGATACAGTAAAGAAAATTATGAAGAAAGATTTCCATCGCTGCGCCGAGGATCCGAAGGTCTGCAATTCATGTGACTTCCGGTTTTATTGCAGAAATAAATGAGGAAGGGGGCTGAGGCTTTTATCAATGACTACGGACGGCTGATGAACTGCAAGCCACATAGGGTTCTGAAGGAACTGAAGCACTATGTTGATGATTCCCCGATAGTTCAACAGCGTCAACCAGTGCCTGTAAGAACAGAACCAATAGTTATGGATCACTTGGAGGAAGCCATCCTTGCACAGTCAAAGACAAGCGCTGTAATTACGGTAAAGCCGAAAGCATCCGGAATACAAATGACGCAGACGGGATAGATGCCACCATGATATTGGCAAAGCTGCTGACCTTGGCAATGTTGGAACAAGTAAACGGCTTTCTGGGTGAGGATCCAAACTTGCTTGAAACGGACAAGTATATCACGCTTCATGGCTTGCTTGGAAGAAATTTATATAAAGAGAAACAGCTTATTCCGATTGAGGCTGCTGAAATTACAACAATAGCCGCATCATACGGATACAAAACAAAAACCGAGAAAACGGAGGAATAATCACAATGGATGAGCAGATTACTTTTGAATTTGAATCGAGGCCCACGATCAAGGGCTTTCCGGAGCTTCGCTGGACAGGCAAACGTCCTTACCGCTCCACGCAGTATTACCCCGCACAGCTGCGGGAAACCTATGGTGAGGAGCAGAATGGATGGATCAACAAGATTTTCTGGGGAGACAATCTTCAGGTCATGAGCCATCTGTTGAAAGATTACCGTGGGAAAATACAATTGGTTTACATTGACCCTCCTTTTGACAGCAAAGCCGATTACAAAAGAAAAATTGAGGTAAGAGATGCAGGAACAGCAATCTCCGATAGCACATCTTTCGAGGAGAAACAATATGGGGATATTTGGACAAACGATGAGTATCTCCAGTTTATGTACGAGAGGTTAACTTTAATTCGTGAATTGATGTCTGACACGGGGAGTATTTATGTGCATTGCGATTGGCATAAAGCAGCACATTTAAAAATCTTGATGGACGAGGTTTTTGGACCAGATAGATTTTTGAATGAAATTGCTTGGTGTTATCAGGGCACAGGGAAGACCGTTACTCAGTACAAAAGGAAGCATGATACGCTTCTCTTTTATACGAAGACAGGAACATGGAACTTTAATGCGCGGGAAGTGGGAACTCCCTTTGGCGAGAAGCAGAAGAAAAAGTTCAGCGGTAAGGATGAAAATGGATATTATAAAGAATACCGCCACGCTGATGGCAAGGTTTATAGAAAATATCTTCAAGAGGATGATTTTTTGCCTTGTAATGATTGGTGGAGCGATATCTTCGTAATTCAAGATCATTCTGAAAGAGTAGGATATCCTACACAGAAGCCAGAGGCTCTAATCGAACGCATCATTAAAGCGTCCTCTAATCCTGGAGATATTGTTTTTGACTGTTTTATGGGTAGCGGCACTACACAAGCTGTTGCCATGAAACTTGGTAGGCGCTTTATTGGTGCTGACATCAATCTAGGTGCCATTCAAACTACCACGAAGAGACTGCTCTCCATTGTTGCTGAATTGAAACCTGAACACAAACCCGTGACCTACGAGATGATCCAGACACAGCTTTCGATGGTAGCCGAGGAACAGACACCCTACCTTGCGGCAGCAAGCGCAGGCAGCAACACAGAACTTCCTGATGCAGACCACAACAATTCTATCGACTTTTTTAAAGAGAAGGAAATGGACACATCCGCCCGGGAGGAGGATGTAAAATATACGGGATTTGAGGTCTACAATGTCAACAATTACGACTTCTTCCGCAATCCCGTGGAAGCCCGCGATTTACTGATCGCCGCCCTCGAAATCCAGCCGTTTCCGCAGAGCGATGTATGGGACGGCGAACTGGATGGCAGAATGGTTAAGATCATGCCGGTCAATAGAATCGCTACAAAAGCGGACTTGAAAGAACTCCTCGCTAATCTTCCGTACAAGACCTATGAGAAACGCAAGGAGGACAATCCAAATCAGCCCGTGGAGCAAATCACTATCGTCTGCATGGGACACGAGCCTGACCTCAAAGGTGCGCTGGAGCAGGAACTGAATGAATATAAGGTTGATATCCAGATCGTGGACATCCTCCGTGACAAGGCAGACATTCAGCTGAAACGTGACTCTGAGGCAGAGATTGTCCGTGAAAGCGGCAAGCTGGTCATCCGGGCTTTCTATCCGATGAATCTGATGCAGAAACTTTCGCTCGAGAAGGAGTATGTGGAGGATTGGCGTCAGCTGGTTGATTCCATCATGATTGACTGGAACCACGATGGCGTAGTCATGCAGCCGACGGTGACCGATGTTCCCGGAAAGAACGAGATGGTTAAGGGTATCTACGATATCCCGGATGGTTGTGGTACTATTAAAGTGAAGATTACCGACCTGCTCTCCGAGTCGCTGGAAGTGGAGGTGCGTTAAATGGCTGTAGAATTTGATCCGAATTTTTCCTTCAATCAGCAGTTGTGGTACTATTATACTACAAACCGCGGAAAGATTCGATCCAGATATAATGATCTCACGCGGAAGTTCCTCGCCTACAACGACAGCGAGGAGAATCCCCACGTCTTTCTGCGCAAGCCGCAGTTCGAGGCTCTGGAGATGTATGTCTTTATGAAGGAGTTCATGAATAACAAGCAGGTCTGCGAGATGTTCGATGACTGGCGTCATAGAAGAGACCGTTTCTCAGATGCTTCTTATTATTCGGTTTCTAAAGATGGTCAGATGCGCCTTTTTGATGCGCCAACCGAAAAGCAGACTGACACGCTCTTCAAGCAGATGAAGAAGTACCGTGAGGACTATCCGAACTATATCTATGCCCTCACGATGGGACTTGGCAAAACCATTCTCATGGCTACCTGCATCTTTTACGAGTTCCTGCTTGCAAAGAAGTATCCAAGGGACAAGCGGTTCTGCCACAATGCGCTCGTATTTGCACCGGACAAGACTGTCCTTCAGTCGCTTCGTGAGATTATGACTTTTGACAAGACGAAAGTTGTGCCGCCTGAGTATGCCCGTGTGCTTGATTCAAATATTAAATTCCACTTCTTGGACGAAACAGGAACGATTCTGCATACGATTGATGATTCGGACTTCAACATCATCATCTCTAACACGCAGAAAATCATCGTTAAAAAGAAGCGCAAGAAATCGACTCCGACAGAGACGCTCTTCAGCGCCTCCGGTTCTCTATTGTCCGCAGTGTATGGTGGCAGTGATGATGACGAGGACGATGCATGGGATGCTACTACTCTGATGGATAACCAGCGCTTCAAGAAACTCTGCCGCCTGCCGCAGCTCGGTGTCTATGTCGATGAGGCACATCACCTCTTCGGTGCTGATCTGGAGAAGCAGATTCGTTCCAGCGGAGCGGATAAGACGAGCCTGCGTGATACCATCAATCTTCTTGCGGCGAACACATCTATCGTGGCTTGCTATAACTATACTGGAACTCCGTATGTAAAGAATCAACTTCTCCCGGAGGTGGTCTATGCCTATGGTCTTCGCGAGTCCATCTGGAACGGTTTCTTAAAGGACGCTGATCCACTGGGCTTTGGGAATGTTAAGAGCGATGAGTTTCTCAAGGCTGTGGTCACCACATTCTGGGAGCGTTACGGCGGCAAGACCTACGAGGGGTTGAATCCGAAACTCGCCATCTACGCCGCTAGCGTAGATGAGGCTGCTACGGAAGTCAAGCCTGCTCTTGAGAGAATCCTTGCCAATCTCGGTATCCCTGCGTCCAAGATACTCCTTAATGTGGGTGATGCGAAATATACAAAGAACGATGACATCCGTGATTTCAATAATCTCGATGTTTTCGGAACGGAAGGCAACGAGAAACAGTTTATCATCCTCGTTGAAAAAGGCAAGGAAGGTTGGAACTGCCGGTCTCTATTTGGCGTAGCTCTTTTCCGCAGCCCGAAGTCAAAGATTTTCGTTCTGCAAGCTACGATGCGCTGTCTCCGTGCAATCACAGATGAGCGCCTGACCGCCACGGTATTTCTCTCGAAGGAAAACTACGACACCCTGGACGCTGAACTCCATAAGAACTTTAACATGGAGCTCAAGGACATTAAGAATTCAGCCAATGCCGACCGCCACAAATACCAGGTGAGTGTGCTGCCTCCGCCGAGGACGATTACTCTCAAGCGTGTGTGGCATGAGTATATGCTCCATGAAAAAGAATACTCTGCGCCTGTGGACTTTAAACTGGTCGATGCCGACCTCTCAAAATACGCAAGCATTATGTACGCGAGAGACAGCCTCGCCCGTGATACTACGGTTAAAGAAAAGAACATTGACTATCTGCAGGATAATATGAAATACAGTGAGTTCTCCCTTGCCGGAGAAGTTGCGCGGTATCTGAATATTTCTTGCGTCCTTGCGTCTCGAATCCTCCGAGAAGCTGTGGACGGTATGGATGTGATCTTGAGTGCAGTCAATCGCTATAATGCTGTCTTGGATGACTATATCATCCCAGTTGTGTTTCACGCTCTCTTTGACATTACATCGGAACTCAAGACCGAGGATAAAGAAATTGTCCTTCTTCGTGAGCCGAAGGATGTAGGATACTATGAGTTCTCCGCAAAAGATGATTTGGTTCTTACGAACCAGCATCCCGGATTCACGCCGGAGCAGATTAAGAAGAGTTTCCATGCGGACACCTACTGCTTCGATTCCATTCCGGAGAGGGAATGTTTTATACAGTACATCACTAGCGGCAAGGTCAAAGAAGTTTACTTCACGGGAATGTTTACTTCGAATCAGGGAGACCTTTCCGTACACTATTACGATCCCGAATCCGGCAGAATCCGTCAGTATTATCCTGACTTCCTTGCGAAGATGGCAGACGGTTCTTATCAGCTGATTGAGGTCAAAGGTGACAACAAGATCGATGACGAGGTTGTTAAGGCAAAGGCGGCCGCCGCGGAAGAGATGGCTGTGGCAAGCGGCGTGAGGTATCTGATGTACGCTGGCAGTGCAGTAGTAAATTCACACATCTTGGATGACGAAGACTGATGGCACACAGTCTTTTTGCTGTGATAGCTGTGGAAAAGAAAGGTTACACTAATATATTTGAATGAAAGCTCTAATCCCAGCTATGCTGGGGCGAATGGAATAAGCAGAAGCGGTGAGGATACCAATAAAGCCTCCTGTGGTAAATGAGTAAGGTGTTGCGAGCCAAACTCAAAGAACAGAAGGTATCCAAATGGATAAGAAAAGTTTATCACATACTGCGTGGAAATGCCAGTACCATATCGTATTTGTTTGTGTCAAGTACACGTTGGCATTTTTCCTATTTTTCTTTATGAACCCTCATTTGTTGCCAAAATGGACGCATCCTGTTTGTCATACGGGCAGATGCTGTTATCTCCGTGTACTTGACACAAACTAAGGTATTTCTCGCGGATGAAAATGGTCCCATTGACAATTCTGCAAGCGAACGTTCAATCGGGACATTTTGCATTGGGAAGAAAAACAGGATGTTTCATGATTCCGTCATAGAAACCTAGGCAAGTGCCGTGATCTACAGCCTCTCAGAAACAGCGAAGCTGAACAAACTGAAACCTTATTATTATTTCAAGTATCTGCTGATGGAACTGCCAAAGCTGAGTGATGAGGAAGGAAATATAGAATCTTCGGACTGGATCGTCTGTTGCCCTGGTCAAAGGAGCTTCCAGATGAAGGTAGGAAACCACGCCGCTGAATATAGCGGCGTTACTTTACTGTGGGGCGTATGATTTGACACTTACCGTTAAACCACCCGATATGCGGGTGCGCGACGAGTGTCATGCAAAAATGCACCTTTCAGTTACAATGGGGTTGTTCAGTCTACTCCTTTATGACCAGCGTTGCCAGATCGGCTGATGCTGAATTCGTGACTGTGATGATGGTGCATCCCCGGCTACAATAACAGTTACATCCGTATTACCTGAAAGTACCGCTGCGGCCGCTGAAGCAGGCTTCTGTGACGAAACCGGGAACTGCATCTCATGAAATACGATATCGTTATAAGGATGCATCAACTCATAGGATTCTTTTCTGGGCCGGTAGTAGTATGATTTTGAACGTCTGACATCGTAGGTTATCTGAATCATGGTAATACCTCTTGCTTGGAAAAATTACCTGCTTTTTTCAAGGAGTATGGCATAATTTTTAGAATACGGCCAAGCGGAGGAGTTGACGCTTGCCGATAAAACGGCACACGCTCCTGATGGATGCGATGCAGGCAGCAAGCAGGAAAGCGTTTATGCGAGCATTTATAGGATAAAGACTGAACAATGCCATATCAGAAGACAACAGAAGTCGTCTGTATGAAAAAACAGGTTGCGTCTATTTTGACGGCAAAGGAGAGTTCATAAAGAAAAATGGGAAAATTCCAACAATCTTTCGCTTTACGGTTTTTGGAGCATATTGCTGGTGTAGATGTGCAACATATGTTTCAAGGATAACGGAGGTGACTTCTGAGCTTTCTGTTATGGAAATCTGTTCAGAGAATTGACGCAGGTCAATACGGTATGCTTTTAACGTCTTTCCGTCTAAGCGCTTTTGAGTGCTGCAATAGTCTAAATAGTTCTCAATGTGGATCTGTAAAGTGGTCATAGTGTAATCTCCTTTGTTTTGTATATTTTCAAAAATATATCGTACATTGATTTTAGATAATTTGCCATAGTGGGATCTGGTTATAAAAAATGAAACCACCCTCTTTTGCATACGACAGTATGCCGGTGATGCCTTTTGCCAGCCGGTAATGGCAGAAATGTACCTTCTCTTTTACGGGCTCTGCTGTTTTAGGATGAAAACCTTAAGGGGGTTTGTTTGGTCACTTAAATTTTATAATGAAAAAGAAGAAGATTCCTTATATTTTTGAGATTCTTTGAAATTTGTTTATAGTGATGTTGATGAAAATAGGTTCCTGTGGATAAAACTGCGGAAACTCGAGGGTAGAAAAGCTGTTTACATTTTTGAAATACCGTGTTATGATATATTTATAATCTTGAATTATAAACAAGGAGGTTGTTATGCCCAATATTATTTATGCAAAATGTCCCAAATGTGGAAAAGAAGCCCATGGTAAAGATCAAATCGACAAACTTTTTGGTTGGCGTACAGTAAACGGAAAGGTGGTCCCGCAATCACAATGTAAAAAATGCAGGTGAAATTTGTCCGTTTCCCTTTCAGAGTTTAGAGATAGGGACAATGCAGAGAATCTGCCTGCTACAGCCTGGTCTGCAAAAACTTTGCATAATCCATAAAACGGTTTACCGTGGCGCTGTCGAAGGTAAGCATCAGGTTTATGATATCCGCTACTGTATACTTATCCGAGATACAGCAATTCAGCACCTTGGGGTCGCTGCGATAGGCAGTACGTCCCAGCAGATAATCGGTGGTTACATCATAGTAATCCGCCAGTCGGCAAAGTATTGCATAATCAGGAGAATGGACATTGTTTTCGTAATTGGAGACCGTGGAGACGGACACCTTCAGGAAAACCGCTATTTCCTTCTGGCCGATGTTCCTTTCCTGCCGTAACCGGGCAAGAATTGCTCCTGTTGTCATATGTCCCCACTCCTTCCGCTGCATTTTCTTCCGGTTTTCCGGAGGTTTCATCATCCGTGATTTCTATTAGATCAAATTGACAATGCCTGCTACAGACCGGTCTGCAAAAACTTTGCATAATCCATAAAACGGTTTACCGTGGCGCTGTCGAAGGTAAGCATCAGGTTTATGATATCCGCTACTGTATACTTATCCGAGATACAGCAATTCAGCACCTTGGGGTCGCTGCGATAGGCAGTACGTCCCAGCAGATAATCGGTGGTTACATCATAGTAATCCGCCAGTCGGCAAAGTATTGCATAATCAGGAGAATGGACATTGTTTTCGTAATTGGAGACCGTGGAGACGGACACCTTCAGGAAAACCGCTATTTCCTTCTGGCCGATGTTCCTTTCCTGCCGTAACCGGGCAAGAATTGCTCCTGTTGTCATATGTCCCCACTCCTTCCGCTGCATTTTCTTCCGGTTTTCCGGAGGTTTCATCATCCGTGATTTCTATTTTATCTGTCTTTATATTTCGTAAAATATCATTTCAGAGATCCAATAAAATATATCCCTAAAGAGACGTATATTTTACGGTAGGTAAAACGGCTTCCGCTTGACAGGATATATCCGGCTTGCCGAAGAGAAGCCGGAATTCTGTTTTGGGTGGTTGTATTTATCAGAAGTATCGCCTATAATAAATTTGGAGAAGGATACTTTTTCAATGATGATGGATTAGATAATAAGAGATAAAGACGCAGGGAGGGCGAAGACCGCTATGAAGGTAGTGATTTTGGCAGGAGGCCAGCAGAGTACACTCAGCAATAAAGGAGAAGGGATCCCGAAGCCTATGGTGGAATTGGGGGGCAGACCCCTGCTCTGGCATATTATGAAACACTTCGCACAATACGGTCTGAAAGAATTTATCGTCTGCGGCGGTTACCGTGTGGATATGATTAAAGACTATTTCATGGACTTTTATATATATGAATCGGACATCACTGTTGATTTGGAGAAGAATGCAGTGGAGATTCACAAGGAACGGACAGAGGATTGGAAAGTAACGGTTGTAAATACAGGGTTGACTGCAACGCCGGGGCAGCGTATTCGTGCAGTCTCCCGATACCTGCAGAGTGACAGCGGGGCGGACGGCGATTTCCTGGTGACTTACGGCGACTGTCTTTCGGATGTGGACGGAGAAGCATTGACAGCGGCGCATCGGAAGAATGGGAAACCGGTGACGTTGGTCATGGCGAAGCCCCAGGGACGCAAGAAGCTGTTGACAATAGATGAGAACAGCCTGTTGGACTATGAGAAGAAGAGTCCTATGGTCTCGGCAGCGGCATGGGTCAATGCAGACTGTTTTGTGATGAACGGAAAGGTGTTGGAGTATCTGCAGGGCGACTGCAATCTGGAAGAGCAGATATTCCGAAGGTTGTCCGGTCTGGGGCAGGTGGCGGCTTACCGCCACGAGGGCTATTGGACCACGGTGGAAACCCTGCGTGATTTAGCGGAAGCCGAGAGATTGTGGGAAAGCGGAAATGCACCATGGATAAAAGCGTGAAAGGCACGGTTGTTAATTTATGAAGGTAGTGATTTTAGCAGGGGGAAAAGGAACCCGCATCAGTGAGGAATCCGTGACAAAACCCAAACCCATGATTGAGATTGGCGGGAAGCCCATTCTGTGGCATATTATGAAGCTGTATTCTCATTACGGGCTGAAGGAATTTATTATCTGCTGCGGTTATAAAGGACAGATAATAAAAGAATATTTTGTCCATTATTATATGTACCAGGCAGACGGCACATTTTGTCTGGATTCCCGGGAGACACTTTTTCATGAGGCAGCTGCCGAACCCTGGCGGGTGACGCTGGCAAACACGGGATTGAATACAATGACTGCGGGGCGGCTGCTGAAGGTAAGAGACTATATCGGAGAGGAGCCGTTTCTTTTGACCTATGGGGACGGAGTATCGGATGTGAATATTTCGAAACTGACAGAGTTCCACAGGCAGCAGGGCCGTATCGCTACGATTACCACGGTGCAGCCCCTCGGAAGGTTTGGGGGAGTACAGATTGACCCGGAGAGCAATCAGGTAATTCGTTTCAAGGAGAAGGCCAGAGCCGACCAGGCATGGGTGAATGCGGGTTTTATGGTGGTGGAGCCGGAGGTGTTTGACTATCTGGGGGATGGAAGCGAAATGCTGGAGGCGAAGCCCTTTGAACGGCTGACAGCGGAAGGCCGGATGAGTGCGTACAGGCACGAGGGGTTCTGGTCTCCCATGGACAATATGCGGGACAAGGCCTATCTTGAGGAACTCTGGAAGAGCGGGAAGGCGCCCTGGAAGGTGTGGGAGTGAAGCCAATATAGTATTTTCAAGAGTATAGGAAAACAGGAAAGAGAGAATCTGTATATGAGCGAACGGCAGGACAGGGAAGCAATATTAAGGCAGGTAAGGGAATATTGCGAGAAGCACCATAAGGTGAAGGAGTACCGGGAAGGCGACAGGATTCCTTACGCCGGACGGGTGTATGATGGGGAAGAAATGGTGAATCTGGTGGATTCTGCGCTGGATTTCTGGCTGACGGCCGGAAGGTACACGGAGCGTTTTGAAAAGGAGTTTGCCGCATTTCTGGGAATCAGGTTTTGCGCACTGGTGAATTCCGGTTCCTCGGCGAATCTGCTGGCATTTATGGCGCTGACGTCTCCGTTGTTAAAAGAGCGCAGGATAATGCCGGGAGATGAAGTGATTACGGTGGCGGCGGGATTCCCCACTACGGTAACGCCGATTTTACAGTATGGTGCGGTGCCTGTGTTTGTGGATATTACAATCCCGCAGTATAATATAGACGTGACGATGCTGGAAGAGGCGCTTTCGGAGCGGACCAGAGCGGTGATGATAGCCCATACGCTGGGGAATCCTTTTGATCTGGAGGCCGTGGCGGGATTTTGCAGGAAGCATAATCTATGGCTGGTGGAGGACAACTGTGACGCGCTAGGCAGCCGGTACTGCCTGGAGGGCAAGTGGCACTATACGGGAACGGTGGGAGATATCGGTACATCCAGCTTTTACCCGCCCCATCATATGACCATGGGGGAAGGCGGCGCTGTATATACGAATGATCCTCTGTTAAACAAAATTGTCCGTTCTCTGCGGGATTGGGGCCGGGACTGTGTATGTGCCTCCGGGCAGGATAACCTGTGCGGGCATCGGTTCGACAGACAGTATGGAGAACTGCCGCCCGGATATGACCATAAATATGTGTATTCTCATTTCGGATACAATCTGAAGGCTACGGACATGCAGGCTGCGGTAGGCTGTGCGCAGTTGGAAAAACTGTCGGACTTTATCCGGGCCAGGCAGGAACATTTCGGTTACCTGCGGGAGAGGCTTCAGCCGGTGGAAAAATTGCTGATTCTGCCTGAGGCATGCAGGAATTCCGAACCAAGCTGGTTTGGCTTTATGATTACATGCAAAGAAGGCGTTGACAAGAATTTGATTGTGCAGCATCTTGAAAACAGCGGCATTCAGACCCGAATGCTTTTTTCCGGCAATCTGCTGAGGCAGCCCTGCTTTGACGAGATGCGGAAAGCGGGAACAGGTTACCGGACGGTGGGGGATTTAAGGGTAACGGACAGAATTATGCGCGACACCTTCTGGATAGGAGTGTATCCCGGTATGACAGCGGAAATGCTGGATTACATGGCGGATAAAATTATGGAAGTATTGGAGTTATAGGTTATGACAAATTCTTTTTATCAGGGAAAGAAAGTGCTGGTGACGGGTCATACCGGGTTTAAGGGAACCTGGATGTGTGCGGTTTTGCTGGAATTGGGGGCTGAAGTGACCGGGTATGCGCTGGAGCCGCCTACCCGGCCGGGTTTGTTTGAACTCACCGGCATGGAGCAGAAAGTTCATTCGGTAGAGGGAGACGTCAGGGATTTGCCGCATCTGAAATCAGTGTTTGACCGGGCGCGTCCGGAGATTGTGATACATATGGCGGCACAGCCCATTGTGCGGGAATCCTACAAAAATCCCGTATATACTTATGATGTGAATGTGATGGGCACCGTCAATGTTCTGGAGTGTGTACGGATGTGCGATTCCGTGAAATCCTTCCTGAACGTAACTACAGACAAGGTATATAAGAACCGGGAGTGGGATTGGGGATACCGTGAGAATGAGGAGCTTAACGGTTTTGATCCTTATTCAAACAGTAAATCCTGCTCGGAACTGATAACGGAGAGCTACAGGAATTCCTTTTTCGGAGACGGGCAAACCGCAATCAGCACAGCCCGGGCCGGAAATGTAATCGGCGGGGGAGATTTTGCGGCGGACAGGGTTATTCCGGATTGTGTGCGCGCCATTGAAGAGGGCAGGCCGGTAACGCTGCGCAATCCGCAGTCAGTGCGGCCTTATCAGCATGTGTTGGAGCCGGTTTTTGCCTATTTGTGCATAGCGGAGCGGCAATATGGGGATTTGTCCCTGGCAGGCGCTTATAACGTAGGTCCGGAGGAAAGCTCCTGTATTACTACGGAAAAGCTTGTGCAGACCTTCTGTGAATACTGGAACGGGAGCGCAGACGAAAATCGGAGCAGGCTGCTCTGGCGCTGTGAGCCGGAAGCGGGGCCTCATGAGGCTGGCTTTTTAAAGCTGGACTGCAGTAAAATACGGAGCCGCCTGGGATGGAAGCCTCGGTGGACATACAGAGAAATGCTGGAAAAAACGGCGGAATGGACCAGGGGATATATGCAGGGGGCGGATGTGGCGGAAATTATGAAACGGCAGATCGCGGAATATATGCGGCAGTAACTCCGTCATTTCTCGCAGGGCTGAACCGTTACGACACATTTATTTTTGAGTAAAAATCGGTTGATTCTTATTGTACGGGATGTTATAATGTAATCAAAGCATATTTTCTTTTGTATTCGTTACAGACGATACTTCTTCATTCTGTTTCATGTAGAAACTCTTTTGAAAATTCATGCTTTTACCATCACATTACAGGCAGGAGTTTTCAGAGGGAAGTGCTCCTGCATATAAAGCGGGCTTGTCCGCTTTTTACAGGAGGGCATATATGGAAAGAACGGAAAAGAGATACGAGGAACTGACGATCACGGACGATTTTATGTTCGGAAAAGTAATGCGGAATCCGAAGCACTGCAAAAAGCTGTTGGAAATCATTTTGAACGTGAAAATTCATAAGATAGAGTTTATTGATGATCAGCAGACGATAAATCCGGATTACATGGCCCGGGGCATCAGGATTGATGTCTATGTGGAGGATGCTGCCAATACAGTTTATTCTGTGGAAATGCAGGCCAGGAACACGGGAGAATTGCCGATGAGAAGCCGTTATTACCAGTCTGCAGTTGATATTAACCTGATTGAAAAGGGCACGGATTACGGGTTGTTGAAAAAGAGTTATGTAATTTTTATCTGTACCTTTGATTTGTTTGGCAGGGGCAGGGCGATTTATCATTTTGAGAATCTTTGCCGGGAAGATCCGAACATCCGCCTGGAAGACGGAACAGAGAAGATTTTTCTGAACACGAAGGGAATCAGGAATGCAAGAGTTCCGTTGGAGGATGTAGACAAAGAACTTTGCAGCCTGTTGGATTATTTTGAAAGCCTGGTGCCGCAGGATGCTTTTACAGGGGAACTGGACGAGGCGGTAGCTGCCGCCAGGGAGCATAAGGAATGGAGGCATGAATATATGACGCTGGAACGGATGATGATGGACAGCAGGCGGGAGGGAAAAGCTGAAGGAAAAGCTGAGGGAAAAGCCGAGGCTGTATTACAGCTGCTGAGCGAATTGGGCGAACTGACAGATATATTAAAGGAACGCATTCAGCGGGAAACGGATCTGAAGGTGCTGGAAAAATGGCTGAAAGCTGCCGCCAGAGCAGAAAGCATTTCGGAATTTGAAAGCAGAATAGATGACAAACAGATATTTGAATGAAACTGAAGAGGTGTACAAATGAATGATTTACAGGAACTGATAAAAAAGGCATACAAGAAACTAAAGTGCAGCGTATACTTTGATAAAACACAGCTGCTTCTCAGGCAGCAGATTGTAGAATTTGAGAAGGGAGACATTGAGGCAAAGCTGCAGGATATATGCCGGGATTTGGAAGACAGCGGCAGGTGGGAGCAGCGGCAGAAGGAGATATTGGATTCCGTCTCTTTCAGGGTATTTCCCAAAAGCATTGCGGAGCCGGGAAAAACAAAGAAGGATTCTCCGAATTCCGGGGACAGCGGAAACGATGTTACGCTGATAACGAACCGTGTGCCGGAAGAAATACAGATAAAGGATCTGCAATATTTTATTGATATGTCCGTGGAAGGCCACATTTTGGGGGTGCTGTGGCTTTTGGTTATCGGGTGGAGACTGGATAAAGACCTGTATGAGAATTCCTTCGGAAACAGATTGAGAAAGCTGATTATACAGGAGCTGGAGCAGGAGGACGGCAAGCTATCCTATTCCCCCTATTTGTTTGAACCTTACTTTCAGCAGTATGAGAGCTGGCGGGATTCCGCACTGGAGATGGCCCAGAACAGTATTAATAAGAATCAGGACGTGATTGTATTTACAATGGATTTAAAGCGGTTCTTTTACAGTGTGGATTTAAATGAAGAGGCGTTTGCTGAAATATGGAAGGAAGCAGTTGAGCAGGAAATATGTGGCGGTGATGAAACTCAATTTGCCAGAAGGCTGATGGCTGGCAATGACGTAATTCAAATTGCCCAAAGGCTGAATTTATTCGTGCAGGCGGTTATAACCAGGTATTCTGAGCGCTGCCATATCCCCGATACCGGAAATATTCTTCCTATCGGCTTTCTGCCTTCCAACGTGTTGGGAAACTGGTGTCTGAAAAAATTTGACAAGGCGGTTTCCGATGGCTGGAATCCCCTGTATTTCGGGCGTTATGTGGACGATATCATCATAGTGGACAAGGTTGAGAAAAACAGCGCTCTGTACGACATGATGAATGAGCCGGAGGTGGATACCGTTGAAGTATTGCGGTACTGTCTTGCTCAGTGCGGCAGATGGAGTGGTCCAGTTCAGGAGGAGTGCAGGAAGTACGCCCTTTTTGAAGGAGAATCGGGAGTATATACCCTTAACCCCATTTACAATATTACAGAGCATTCTAAAAGCAGCATCTGCTTACAAAATGAAAAGGTGAAGATGTTTTATTTTAAGCATGGCGAATCCAGCGCACTCTTACAGTGCTTTAGAAAGCAGATCGCGGAGAATGCAAGCGAGTTTCGTTTTCTGCCGGAGGATGAAGCTGTTTTTGACGCGGATGACTACAGCGAGATATATGACATTGACAACAAAGAAAGTATTAATAAGTTTCGGGGCATTGACGGAGTTTCCGTTAATAAATTTGCTTTATCCAAGATGCTGGGGAAATATATGCGCGTCAGCAGTCTGATCAATGACAGGGTCGAGAATCGTTTTGCCCGGGACATTACGAAGATCTATACCGCTCACGTCATCATTGACAATTATATCACCTGGGAAAAGGTAATTGAAATATTCGTTGTAAACGCTCAATGGAAGGCTCTCGGGGCCTTTATGGAAAATGTCTTTCAGGCGATAAACCGGATAAAATATGAGGGCGGGACAAAAACGGAAGAAGATTTGCAGGAGAGCCAGCAGGAGAACTACCAGGGGAACCTGCAGGAGAACCTTGCGGAATACCTGTACGCCGCATGGGTAAGGGCGTTATCCCTTGTCTGGGGGCCTGACGTAAAGAAGCACATAAAAGCAGTGGTGAAGCGCTTTGAGGATTCTATGAGCCGGAGAGCGCAAATAAATATGGAAGCTGATATGGAAGCCGCTATATTGAGAAACCGACGGGGATATTTGCTGACCCGTATGTACGATAAGTACATTGTGCCTGTTCTGCCGGACGTCCTGGGAGAAGAATGGGCTGAAGACGCAAGCGATGAGAAAGAAATGTGCCTGTGCAGTTTTTATGCCGTGCTGCATGAAGTCGCCCAAAAGAAATCCGATGAAGAGAACCCTGATGAAAATGAGTCTTACCTCTTTTTCCCATACATGATAACCATGTATGATTTATATATCCGGAACCTGGTGTTCAGGCTGCAGGAGGGGAACGACACAAAGGGGAACGACACAAAGGGGAACGACACAAAAGGGGACGGCACAAAGGAGGAAGGCGAAGGTTCGTCTTTGTACGACATTAATACCATCAAGGAAAACTATGTAAAGCTGAATTTCGGTATAGATAGCGCTGCAGTTGACAATGCCGTATACGCCGGCAGCGGAGATATTAACGGAAATAAAGGCGTGTCTGTGATATCCGTAGGCACGGAGCAGAAGGGAAAGCTGGATATAGCCGTTGCCAATATCAAACTGGAGGGCAGCAACTTTGAGTGCCTTGTTAAAGGGCGTCCCAATCGTTCTTACAGACGATATAAAGATATTTCAAAGATTGTGAACGGTGCAATTGCCGAAAAAGCGGATATGCTCGTACTGCCGGAGGCCTGTGTGCCCATTGAGTGGCTGCCTGTCGTGATAAGAACCTGTACGAAAAATAATATGGCGCTGATTACCGGAGTTGAACATATTATTTTTAAGGAAAGGGTTTACAATTATACGGCAGTGGTTCTGCCTTATGAGGAAGCCGGCTACAAATGTGCGGTGCTTTCTTTTCATTTGAAAAATCATTACGCACCCTATGAGGCGGATCTGATTCGAGGCTACCGGCTGCAGGAGATGTCGGGAAAAGGGTATGAGTTATATCACTGGAAGGATTGCTGGTTCCCTGTATACTGCTGCTATGAACTTGCTTCTATCGGGGACAGGGCCTTATTTTCCGCCTATGCGGACGTGATGGTGGCGGTAGAATGGAACAAGGATGTGAATTATTACAGCAATATTCTTGAATCGCTCAGCAGGGATCTGCATTGCTATTGCGTACAGGTAAATTCCTCCGATTACGGAGACAGCAGGATTACAATGCCGTCAAAGACGGAGGAGAAGGATATAATCAAAACCAAAGGCGGAAATAATGCCGCTGTACTTGTGGGTACCGTTGATATTGGAAAGCTTCGGGATTTTCAATTTAAGGAGTATAATCTGCAGAAAATGAATAAGGAATTCAAGCCCACGCCGCCTGTGTTTGACAGAGGAATCGTCGGAAAGAAAATACAGGGGAAGCTGAAAGATGCATTGATTCATCAATGACTTTTCCGGCAGGCTGTGATAAAATACAGCTTGTGGTAATAATACTATCCCAGGGGGAGGGCAGGTTGGATAAATTCGCAACGCTTAAAAAATATTTTGGATATGATTCCTTCCGTGAAGGCCAGGAGCTTCTGATAGACAGCATTCTGGGCGGCAGAGATGTGCTTGGCATCATGCCTACCGGAGCGGGGAAGTCTGTCTGTTACCAGGTTCCGGCGCTGATGCTTTCCGGAATTACGCTGGTTATTTCTCCCCTCATTTCTCTGATGAAGGACCAGGTTCAGTCTTTGAACCAGGCGGGCATACATGCCGCCTATATTAACAGTTCCCTTACGGAAAATCAAATGGCGAAGGCCCTGCAGTTTGCGGCTGCAGGGCGGTACAAAATTATTTATGTGGCCCCGGAACGCCTGGAGACGGCCTCTTTCATGGAATTTGCCCGGAGCGCGGAGATCAGCATGGTGGCGGTTGACGAGGCGCACTGCATCTCCCAGTGGGGACAGGATTTTCGCCCCAGCTATCTGAAGATCGTCCGGTTTGTGGAACAGCTGCCGGTAAGACCTGTGCTTGGCGCCTTCACGGCAACGGCCACAGGAGCGGTAAAAGAAGATATTATCTGTGTGTTGGGGCTCAGGGATCCGGAGATCCTGATTACCGGATTTGACAGGAAGAATCTTTATTTCGGGGTGGAGACTCCAAAGCATAAGGATACCTTTTTGCTGGATTATGTGGCGGAGCATGGCGGCGAGAGCGGCATTGTCTACTGTGCCACCCGCAAAAATGTGGAGAAGGTGTATGACCTGCTGTGCCGGATGAAGCTGTCGGCCGCCAGGTACCACGCGGGGCTGTCTGCGGAGGAGCGGAGGAGGAACCAGGATGATTTTATTTATGATGTAAAGCCTGTCATGGTGGCAACGAATGCCTTCGGTATGGGTATCAATAAACCGGATGTGCGGTATGTGATCCATTATAACATGCCTCAGAGTATGGAAAATTATTATCAGGAAGCGGGACGCGCAGGCAGGGACGGAGAACCCGCCGAGTGTATCCTGCTGTATTCGCCTCAGGACGTAATGATAAATCGTTTTCTGATTGAAAACAGGGAGCAGGATGAGAGAGACTTTGACGGGGAGACGCTCCGGGCAGTTCGTGAGCGTGACGAGGAGCGGCTTCGCACCATGAACTACTACTGCGTCACCACGGACTGTCTGCGGGATTATATCCTTGGGTATTTCGGGGAAAAGGGCGGCGATTGCGGCAACTGCTCCAACTGCCGCAGGGAATATACGGAAGCGGATATGTCCGCCGAAGCCCGCAGGGTGATTGCCTGTATAAAAGAGCAGGGCGGCAGATATGGAATGAATGTAGTAACGGGGACGCTGATGGGAGCAGAGACGGCAAAGCTGCGGGAATATAATGTGAAAAGATATGATGCCTTCGGAACGCTGTGTAAAATGCGGGAGGCTGATATTAAAAGGTTGATTCAGAAGCTGCTTCAGGATGAGGTGCTGCGCCGGACGCCGGATAAATACGCGTTGCTGAAGCTGACGCCTCTGGCGGCGGAGGTTGAGGACGGCAGGCGGCAGATTGTGCTGCGGATACCGCTACAGGCGGGAAAAGGCGTCGATGCACGGAGGAAAGGCGGGGCAAAGATGGCCGGAAACACGGGGGTTGTGGGTGACGTCTATGATTCGCGGCAAAGAAGCCGCCGCAGGTCGGATGTGCTTAATTCCGACGGGCTGGAATGCTTTGAGGCGCTCCGCAGCCTGCGCGCGGAAATTGCAAGGGAGGAAGCGGTTCCGCCCTATATTGTTTTTTCCGACAAAACGCTGGTGGATATGTGCGTCAGACTGCCCTTTACCAGAGAGGAGCTGCTGCGCGTAACCGGAGTGGGCGAGCACAAGTATGAAAAGTACGGAGAGCGATTCATCACCCGGATAAAGGAATTTACCGGCGGAGTGAAAAAGAAATTCTATTTTTCATAAACCCCCTTGAAATGCCTCGCAGTTTATGATAACATGATAATTCGTGATGAATCAATTCCTTGCTCGCACTTCGGATGCGGGCCAGAGACCAAAAGGAGGTAACAAGATGAACAAGTATGAATTAGCCGTAGTTGTGTCCGCTAATATCGAAGATGATGCAAGAGCAGCAGTGATTGACAAGTGCAAGGCTTTGATTGAAAGATTCGGCGGCGTTATTGCGGAAGTGGACGAGTGGGGTAAGAAGAGACTTGCCTATGAAGTTCAGAAGATGAAAGAGGGCTTTTACTATTTCATCAAATTTGACGCTGAGAGTACCGCGCCCGCTGAAATCGAGAGCCGTGTCCGCATTATGGACAACGTCATCAGATACTTGATTGTACGACAGGACGAGGCTTAACAGAAAGCGAGAAGAGCAGATTATGAACAAAGTAATTCTTATGGGACGTTTAACGAGAGACCCTGAGGTGAGATATTCCCAGGGAGCCAGCCAGACCGCAGTGGCAAGATTTTCCGTGGCAGTGGACAGGAGATTTAAGCGCGAGGGTGAGCCTGACGCTGATTTCTTCAACTGCACCTGCTTTGGCAAGCAGGCGGAGTTTGTGGAGAGGTATCTGCACAAGGGCACCAAGATTGTCTTAAGCGGCAGAGTCCAGAATGACAACTATACCAATAAAGAAGGACAGATGGTTTACAGTGTCCGTATTATTGCGGATGAGATTGAATTTGCCGAGAGCAAGAACGCTTCCGGCGGAAGCGGAGATGGAGGCTATAACGGAGGCGGTTACAACAACGGAGGCTATGGGGACAAAAATAACGCGCCCGCGGCATCCGGAGCAGGCGACGGCTTCATGAACATCCCGGACGGCATTGATGAGGAGTTACCGTTTAACTAAGTTTGATTTAAGATAGGAGGCATTTAGAATGGCTTACAATAAAGCAGAGAAACCCGATGCGCCGGTAAGGAAAAAGGGCGGGATGCACAGAAGGAAGAAAGTATGTGTGTTCTGCGGCAAGGATAACGTGATTGATTACAAGGATACAAACAAGCTGAAGAGATATGTGTCCGAGAGAGGCAAGATCCTGCCCCGCCGTATTACCGGCAACTGTGCGAAGCATCAGAGAGCACTGACCGTAGCTATCAAGCGGGCACGCCATATTGCCCTGATGCCCTACGTTCAGGACTAAACCCTGAAATCGGCAGATCCAAAACAATAGAATTCACGCTTCGCGAAAATTCTATTGTCATGAATAAAAACCGGCTATCCCGCAAAATGTGCGTGATGGCCGGTTTTAACATACACTTCTTATCCCCCGCAGCCTGCGGGGTGCTTCGTCACCGCCCAGCCCTCCGGCGGGGCATTTCGTCATCTCCTTGCCCTTCCTGTGGAGTCCCGGATAATCAGCGTCGGCTCAATCAACTGCAGGGGCGGAATCGGCGCGGAACTGTAAACGCCCTCCACGGTGGCAATCAGCTTTTCCGCAAAATCATCATAATTATAGTCAATGCTTGTAAGCTTCGGCGTTACCACGTTGCAGATGAGGGTGTTGTCATAGCCTACCACAGAGATGTCCTCGGGAATCCGGAGCCCTTGTTCCAGAATGCAGTTCATGGCGCCTGCGGAAGCCGAATCGTTGATGCCGATGATGGCAGTAGGGACATTTTCCAGGGCAAGCAGCTTTCGGGTCTGTATGTAGCCGGTTTCATAATCGTAGCTGCCGTAGGTCTCATAGTACTCGGGACGGCAGGGAATCTGGTATTTTGCCAGAATCTGCTTATAACGCATTCTCTTTTCGTAGGAGGCAGCCACGCTGTCAAGACCGCCTACCAGGGCAATATCCCGATGCCCCAGAGCAATCAAATGCTCCATAACCAAATCCATGGTTTTAATGGCGTCAATGCGTACCTGGCGGCAGGAGGTGCCGTCCAGCTTACCGGTGAGGATGACGGGAATAGAATTGCTGACCTGGTTTACCTTTTCCACAAAGGCGTCATTGGAGTGCAGATCGTCTGCCCGGCCGCCCACCAATATAATGGCGTCCACCCGCTGCTCCTCCATAAGAACCAGCTGCTGTTCCTCAATTTCCTGCTGTCCCAGAGAATTTTCCAGAAGGAGGGAATAGCCCTTGGCCCGTGCCGCCTGCTCGCAGGCCACGAACAGGTTTGCATAATAGGGGTTGCGGACGTCGGCCATGATGATGCCGATAACCTTGCGGCGGGTCTCCGTCAGCCCTCTGGCCAGGGCGTTGGGGCGAAAGTTATATTTGGCGATGACTGCCTGAACCGCCTCCAGTTTGTCGGATTTTACCTTTGCATTGCTTGTCAGCACTCTGGACACTGTGGCGGGAGAGACGCCGGCCTCTCTGGCAATGTCATAAATTGTGATTTTCCTTCCTTCTAAGGCTCGTAAGTCTTCCATAACTGCAGTACATTCCTCATTGATTTGTTTTAATACATAATGCGGCGGAAAATAACAGGACGGATGAAAGCACTTTCATAAGCGAAGCACTTTCATAAGCGAAGCACTACAATATTCCGCAGCATATTTACAATCTGTTTACATGATATGCCATTATACACTAAATCAGAAAATTTGTCACTAGCCGAAATCCGACGGAAAAGCCGGAAAGCTTTGTCCAGAAACCGATTTCCGGTCATTTTTGGCACTGTGGCAGCATAAATAAATATATGCACAAAAATATAAGGTGAAAATTTGTATAAAATGACAAAATACACAAGGAATTCTAAAAAATACAAAAAAGAAGTTGACAAAATGCCCATGCAATTTTATCATATAACTATGAAACCGATTTCAAATCGGTGATTATTAAAGGAGGAAAAGGATGAAAAAGAAAGTTGTAGCTTTGATGATGAGTGCTGTTATGGCTTTCTCACTGGCAGCCTGCGGCGGTAATGCCGAGACCGGCGGCAGCGCTGAACCGAGTGGGGGGGGCAGTTCTGAGCAGTCCGGTGAGAGCACGCCGGAGAGCACGTCTGCACCGGAAAGCACGCCTGCACCGGAGGTTCCGGCTGAAACTACGGTAATCCGCTACGGTACCCACTGGGTAAACGCACTTGACCCTTATCATGTAGATGACGTGACGGGCGAGTATACCATGGGCGAGTCGGAGAGACAGGCAGCCCTTGCCGGACTGGATGCTATCAAGAATGAACTGAACGTGGAATTTGAATTTATTCAGTATGCCGAGGATACCCGTACTGAGCTGATGACCAGTGTGCTGGCAGGAGATCCTGTCTGTGACATTGCCGTGTTGTGGGGCGGTTCCGAGGCAACGGTTCTGGCACAGAATATCCTGCAGAAGCTGGACGATTATGTAGGCCTTTTTGAGGATGACGAGGCTTCCTGGCTTCTGGATGAGGCGCTGTTCGGACACTATTACCTGTTGGACAACGATATGGATTATGTGCCCTATTTCCCTCTGGTGGTGAACCTGACCCTTCTGGAGCAGGTGGACGCCCTGAAGGATGACAGCGGCAACACCATCTATCCCATGGATTTATATTTGAACGGTGAATGGACCTGGAGTACCTTTGAAGATTATCTGAGCAAGGTGGACGCTTATTACAGCAATGTGGCGGCTCCCGCGGATGCAGGCTTCTATGACACGGTGCAGGCCTATGAGACAGACTTCCGTTATGCGGCTCTGGCAGCTATGTATGCCAACGGCAGCGGCATTTACAGGGACGGCGCCATTGCGGCGGACTCCGACGCGTCCATCGAGGCAGTGCAGTTTATTGACAAGCTGCGTACTGCGGGACTGCTGACAGACTGCGGACTCTATGACGACGGCTATGTGCCCCAGTGGTGCGAGGGCGGAAACGACTTTGGCCGTGGCGCTACCGTATTTTCGGATGTGCCCAACTGGTCCATCGGCGGCTATGCTTCTTCCTGCGGCGATCGTGGAGAGAGCATTGCCATCATTCCCTGGCCCAGAGCTGACCGCCTGGCGGCAGACAGCGATGATTACAAGCAGGTGCTGAACATGGGCGACAGTGTAGGTATTTTAAAGGGCAGCAAGGTAGACACCGAGCTGGCTCTGAAGGCATACATCCTTTACTGGCAGACCTATTATAAGACCCTTGGCGGCGTGGATTCCGTGACGCAGTACAAGGATTCCGCTTCTGCTAACGTGTTGGCAGGCTATGGCGTTGATCTTTACAATGAAGAGTTTGGTGATGATGCGCTGGCATGCTTCCAGGCCATTGCAAACAACCTGGCAGGCAACCCTGCGGGTCTGCTGGGCATCTGGGAGAACAATGACGCATCCTTTGCAACCCTGCTGGGCAAGTCCCTGACAGGCGTGGACGGCACCTCTTCCTATGATGTGACTATCAAGGCAAATAAGGACGCCATGAACAATCTGATGAGTGACATTGCCAACAGCCTGGCGTCCGACACCATCCATGACAACCAGAAGCCTTCCATTACCAAAGAGACTGTTGCAGTTCCCGTGGGAACCAAGTATGAGGATATCGACTGGACACAGTACTTCACTGCGGAGGATTCCGTTGACGGCGTTCTGGATCCCTCCACGGCAACCTTTGAGGACATGACCGGCGGCAACTTCCAGGAGAGTCTGAATACCGTAGGCATTTACGAGGGCGACAGCTCCGTGAAGATTCATATCAGCGATCTCTCAGGCAACGAGGAGACGTCCCGGTTCAAGGTTGTGGTATACAACCCCGACAATACCGCGGCTCCCGTGGTTACCCTGAAGGCAGAGCCTGATACCGTAGCGGTTGACACGGATTCCTCCACCATCGACTGGAAGAACTTCGTTGAGTCCGCAGTGGATGCAGACGGGCTGGATGTGGTTGACAGCATTACCGCAGATCTGTCTGAGCTGGATACCACTACCCCGGGCACCTACAATGTAGAGCTTACGGTAACGGACTATGCAGGCAACACAGGCAGCGCAACTCTGGAGGTTACGGTGGCAGCTGCAGAGTAATGAAAAATTGTCTGGCATAAAAACTGTATGATGTAAAATGTGTAGAACGGGCGGGAGGCTGGAGCCTACCGCCCGTTTTGTCAAATCAGGAATGGAAAATGAGAGGGCGCCCTATGAAATTGAAAACGAACAGTAAATTAATAGCGGCACTGGCGGCAGCGGCAGTCATCATCATTTTATTGGTGATTATGGGAGCCCGGTCAGGGGCGCGCAGTGAGGCGAACGCTGTTCCGAAGCAGATGACAGCCTCATATGAAGACAGCTACCGGGAGTACCTGGAGGCAAACGGTTATGACGGGAATCTGTCCGGCAGCGAAGTGACGGTGGATCTGGAAAAGTTCACCCTGTCGGCGGATATGATTGCGAATATAGGAGAGCAAGGAATTCTGACTGAGGATAACGGAACCATTACATGGGAGTTCCAGGTGGCGGAGGCCGGCTTCTACAATGTGGAGCTGGGCTATATCGCGCTGCCGGGAACTACATCCGACATCCAGAGAAAGGTGTACATAGACGGGGAGATTCCCTACGAGGCTCTGTCCCAGATAGTGATTAAGCGCTGGTGGCAGGACGGGGAAATCCGGGAAAAAAATAAGAACGAAATTCGTCCTGAGGCGAATGAGGTATACAGTGAGACCAGGTGGTTTCTGGAGGATTATCAGCGGCGCAACAACGGCGCTCTGATTGTGTATCTGGAAAAGGGAAAGCACACCATCGGCTTTGAGGTCATCAAGGAGCCCATGGAGTTTACCTCCATCACCTTTAAGGCGGCGGAGCGGCCCGCTGCCTATGTGGATACAATAGAAACGCTTAAAAGTCAGTACCCTGTTTACGGAGGGGAAAATTTTATTTATCAGGCGGAACGCCAGGTTGACGGAACGGCGGGCATCATCAAGAGTTCCTCCTCCATCAATATTCAGAAAAATTATTCGGACAGCGAACTGCAGCCCTTTCATCCTTATTACATAGTGTACAATACCATCGGTGCGGAGAACTGGGCCCAGCCCGGGGATTCCATCACCTGGCAGGTAGAGGTGGTGGAAGAGGGGCTCTATGAGCTTACCTTCAAGGGACGCCAGAACCTGAACCGGGGCGTCACCAGCTACCGCAGGCTGTATGTGAACGGCCGGGTTCCCTACGCGGAGATGCAGGCCGTAGGCTTTGACTATCAGAACGGCATGAATAATTATACAGTGGCGGACGAAGCGGGAAATCCTTACCTGTTCCATCTGCAGGCAGGGGTGAATACCATCACCCTGGAGAATGTCATGGGCCCCATGGGAAGCATCATTACCCAGGTGGAGGAGAGCATGACTGTCCTGAACGCCGCCTATCTGGACGTGATTCAACTGACGGGGCAGGTGCCCAATCGGTTTATCGATTATGAGATCGTAAAGAAGCTGCCGGATTTTAAGGAGACAATGCAGGAGCAGAGCGACATTCTCTACTCCGTCATCGACGAGATTGTGGCTATCACCGGTGAAAAGGGTGAGAATACGGCCATGCTGGAGAAGATGGCTATGGAGGCCTCCTGGCTGGCGGATGACCCGGAGAGCGTTATCATGGAGCTGGGACAGTTTAAAAATAACGTCTCCGCTCTGGGCACCTGGCTGGTGAACGTGGCCTCCATGCCCCTGGAGCTGGACTATCTGGTACTCAGCGCGGAGCATGCAGCGCTGCCCAAAGCCCGGGATTCCTTCTTTGCCGGGATCGGCAACGGCACGGTGCGGTTTTTCTCCACCTTCTTTATCAAGAACAGCCAGATTACGGAAGGAGATTCGGGAAGCGGCGCAAAGTCCATCAAGGTGTGGCTTGCCTCCTACGGCCGTGAGCAGGCGCAGATGATTCAGAATATGATCGAAGAGGAATTTACGCCGGGTACGGATATCTCCGTCAATCTGCAGCTGATTCCCGTGGACGTGGTGCTGCGGGCGGCGCTGGCCGGAAACGGGCCCGACGTGGTGATCGGCTTAGGGCAAGGTACCTTGCAGGATTTTGCCATGCGTAACGCGGTGCAGGAGCTGTCCGGACTGGAGGGCTACGAACAGGCCACGGAGCGGTTTTATGACAGTTCTCTGGAGGCGTCCGCTTTCCAGGGCGGGTATTACGGAATCCCGGAGCAGACTACCTTTATGATGCTGTTCACCAGGGACGACATCCTTTCGGAACTGGGACTGGAGGTTCCCGATACCTGGCAGGAGCTTCGTGAAATGATACCGGAGCTGCAGAAAAACAATTACAATATTTACATACCCAACGTGCAGCAGACGGAGGCCACCACCAACAGCAGCTCCATCGCCTATAATATGAACCTTTATCTGGGGATGGTGATGCAGAACGGCGGCGATCCTTATCTGGGCGCGGGCAATGATTACGGCATTGAGAGCGGTCTGGCCAGCGACGCGGCCATGATTGCCTTTAAGGATTACACGGATTTCTTTACCGGCTATGGCCTGGATGTGCAGGTGGATTTCAGCAACCGTTTCCGCACGGGAGAGATTCCGGTAGGCATTACCAATTATACCACCTTTAACCAGCTGGAAATCTTCGCCCCTGAAATCAAGGGCCTATGGAGCTTTCATCCCATTCCCGGCGTGGTGCAGGAGGACGGAAGCATAGACCGCTCCTTCGCGGTGGACACTACCCAGTCCGTCATCATGGCGAAGAACCGGGATCTGGATTCCTGCTGGGAGTTCCTGAAGTGGTGGACCTCCACGGACACCCAGCTGCAGTTTGCAAATTCCCTGGAGGCTCTCATGGGAACCTCCGCCCGGTACGCAGCGGCCGACCCGGAGGTCTTAAAGCAGCTGCCCTGGAGCAACGCGGAGTTAAGCAGTCTGCTGGGCCAGTTTGAGCAGAACGTAGGTATCCAGGCGGTTCCCGGAAACTACATGACCACCCGTATGGTGCAGTACTCCTTTAATGATGTGGTATCTGATCATGCAAATCCCAGAGAGACGCTGTACCTGAATATCAAGGACATCAATCAGGAGCTTACCCGGAAACGGGAGGAGCTGCATCTGTCCGTAAAGGAAGAGGGAGGAGGAAGCTATGAATAAGAAAAAAGGCGGCTTCGCCGATACCTGGAGAAGGCATAAGTATAAATATATGATGATTGCGCCCTTCGGGATTATATTTTTCATCTTTACGCTTTTGCCTGTGCTTGTGTCCATTGTGTTCAGCTTTACCTCCTTCAATATGGTGGAGGCTCCCGAGTTTGTGGGCTGGAGCAATTACCTGGACTTAATAGTCTATGACCCGATTTTCCTGACGGCAATCAAGAATACCCTGTTTTTTGCCATTATTACCGGGCCTGTGAGTTACATCATGTGCTTTCTGTTTGCATGGATGGTAAACGACCTGCCCAGGATACCCAGGGCCATCATGACGCTGGTATTCTATGCGCCGTCCATTTCCGGCAACGCTTACCTGGTGTGGAAGCTGCTGTTTTCCTCCGACTCCTACGGGTGGGTAAACGCCTGGCTCATGAAGCTTGGCATCACCCAGGAAGCGGTTCAGTGGCTGGTGACAAAAGAATATATTATGCCGATTCTGATTATCGTACAGCTGTGGCTGAGCCTTGGAGTCAGCTTCCTGACCTTTATCGCAGGCTTCCAGAATCTGGATAAGTCCCTGCTGGAGGCGGGCGCGGTGGAAGGCGTCAAAAACCGCTGGCAGGAGCTGTGGTACATTATCCTGCCCTCTATGAAGCCGCAGCTGATGTTCGGCGCAGTGATGCAGATTACAAGCTCCCTGTCCGTATCCCAGCTCTCCATTGACCTGGTGGGATTCCCCTCTGTGAGCTACGCAGGCCATACTATCCTGACCCATCTGCATGATTTCGGCAACGTCCGTTATGAACTGGGCTATGCCTGTACCATTGCGGTGATTCTGTTCCTGATCATGATGTTCTGCAACATCGTTGTGCAGAAGCTGCTGCGGAAGCTTGGATAAGTGCACGGAATGAAGATTTTCTAAGGCAGCAAAGAACACTGCCTAAGAAAATCTAAGTCATTCCGGAAAGAATCCGCAAGCGGATTCTTCCAGTCTTGCACAGGGCGGATTTATGCACAGGTTTGTGCCGCTGAAGCGGCATGACCGGGTATGGTATAAATGAACGGACCACAGAAAGGTAGGCGTGCTGAAGCACGCAAAGGGGTGTATATATGAAAATATTCAAGTTTATCAGCCATAAATTAAAGCAGCGTAAGCTGAAAAGGAGGAACCGCAGCCTGGGAGGCGACATTATCCTGATTGTGGTGCTGGGACTGTTCGGGCTCTTCAGCCTGTTCCCGCTGGTGTACACAGTAGTCAGTGCCTTCAAGCCTCTGTCGGAAATCTTTATTTTCCCGCCCAGGCTGACGGTGGATAACCCTACGCTGGATAACTTTTTTGATCTGGGAACCATTATTGAGGACTTTACCGTGCCTCTTTCCCGCTATCTGTTTAACACGCTGGTGATTACCGGAGTGGGAACCTTCGGAACCGTGTTCCTGGGCTCCATGGCGGCGTACCCTCTGGCAAAGTATGAGTTCCCCGGTTCCAAATTTATGAGCAACCTGATTGTGTATGCCCTGATGTTCAGTACATCGGTTACTGCAATCCCCAACTATCTGATTATGAGCGGGCTGCACATGATTGATACCTACTGGGCGGTGATTCTGCCTGCAGTGGGAGGGACGCTGGGGCTGTACCTGATGAAGAACTTCATGGTGCAGGTGCCGGACGACATGTTGGAGGCAGCCAAGATTGACGGCGCTTCCGAGTTCGGAATTTACTTTAAGGTGGTGATGCCTCTGTGTAAGCCGGCCTGGATTACCCTGGTGATTCTTTCCTTCCAGCAGATGTGGGGAACCACGGGAGGCGTGTTTATCTACTCAGAGGAGTTGAAGCCCTTAAGCTATGTGCTTTCCCAGCTGGCCAGCGGCGGTATCTCCAGAACGGGTGTGACCTCAGCGGTATCTCTGATTATGATTATCGTGCCTATCACGGTGTTCGTAATCTCCCAGAGCAATGTCATTGAGACCATGGCAACGTCCGGAATCAAAGGATAGGAGGTGCGGCATGAAAAGAAAGAATTGGAAATGCCTTGGGGCGGTTTTGGCGGCTGCCATGCTGCTGCCCATGACGGCTCAGGCGGCTGCCGCAGACGGCAGCAATGTTGTATATGACGGCTATACCTATGACTATTACGGAAACGCCAAGGAAAGTCCCGCAGCCTTTGTGCTGGAGAGGACGATTACGGAGGCGAACTTGGGAGGCACAAAGCTGTCCAGTGTAGATGATGTGAGTACCAGCCGGGACGGCAGAATCTTTTTCATCGACTCGTTGGAGAGCCGTATGAATGTTCTGGACAGTGACGGAAACTATCTCCATTCCGTGAAGCTTCTGAGAAATACGGAGGGTAAGATTGCGCTGGACGCCGACGGCAACCAGATTATGCTGACAAATCCCGAGGGCGTCTGGGTGCATGAACAGGAGCAGGAAATATACATAGCGGACACGGGAGCCCAGAGAATAGTGGTGCTGAATCTGGAGGATTACAGTTTAAAGAGGATTATCGGGCGTCCGGATAACCTGTCCGGCGACGCGCAGTTCAAGCCCTCCAAGCTTACCGTGGACTTTGCAAACCGGATTTATGTGGTGGTGCAGTCCAGCTATGAGGGGATTCTGGAGCTGACGGCGGAGGGAGACTTCAGCGGCTACTACGGCGTGAATGTGCCCATGTACAGCTTTATGGATTATTTCTGGAAGTCCATTGCCAGTGACGAGCAGAAGGCTCAGATGTCCAAGACCTATGCGCCTGCCTTTAACAACATTACCCTGGACGGGGAGGGCTTTGTCATGGCGGTGACCTACGACACCTCCGCCCAGGACAGTGTGTTCCGCCTGAATTCCAAAGGGGAGAACGTGCTGCGGGAGCAGGAAAATATAGGCGTAACAGGCGATATATGGTCCATGCACTCCGACGATATGGGAAGCCAGTTTGTGGACATCGCGGTGACGGATTACGGTACCTATGCCCTGCTGGACAGAAGCAAGGGGCGCATTTTCCTCTATGATTTTGACGGTCAGATGCTGAATGTTTTTGGCAGCACCGGAAATCTGAAGGGCGAGTATAAGACACCCATTTCCATTGCCTGGCTGGGCGACAAGCTGGTGACCGCAGATAAGACTCTGAAGTGCCTTTATATTCTGGCGCCTACCGCTTTTGGCCAGGCCGTGCTGGACGGAAACGAGAGCTATTATTTCGGCAGGTGGGATGAGGCCCTGGTCTCCTTTGAGAAGGCTGTGGCGTTAAATGCCAACTATGAGGTGGCATACAGCGGCATCGGCAAGAATTATCTGATGAAGGACGACTACGAGACGGCGATGTATTACTTTAAGCTGGGCAACAACCGGGAGTTCTACTCCAAAGCCTACAACGGCTACAGAGGCCAGTGGCTGGAGGATCACTTCGGGATCATTATGACATTGCTTTTGCTGCTGGTGGGCGCGGTCATCTGGTCTGAGGCCAGATACCACAGAAGCCAGGGCAAAAAGAGAAAACAAAAGCTGGCTGCGGCTATGAAGGGGAAAGGAGAGGAAAAATGAAAGCACAGATAAAAGAAAAGCTGTATTATTTGAAATATTCCTTTTTTCATCCCTTTGACGCCTTTTATGAAATGCGCTTCCGGGGGAAGGGAAGTCTGCTGATCGCAGTGCTTTCCATTGTTCTGTTCGGTATTTTACAGTGTGTGCGGTATCAGTATACGGGATTTGTCATGAACTTCACGCAAATAGCGGCCATGAACAGTCTGTCTGTCTTTGCCACCTGGATAGCCGGTTTTGTGCTGTTCATCGTCAGCAACTGGTCGGTGACTACGCTTTTAAACGGTAAGGGGGGACTGGGAGACATTACCCAGGTCATCGGCTATTCTCTGGTGCCTGTGGAGATGGCTACCATAGTACAGATTATATTGAGCAATTTTGTCATCCGGGAGGAGGTCATGATTGTGAACGTTATCAGCGGAATCGGCATTGTCTGGTTTCTGTTCATGATTGTGGCGGGGCTTTGCACCATTCATGAGTATTCCTTCGGGAAAAATATTGCGTCTGTGTTCTTAAGCTTTGTGGCGGCGGTTATCATCATTTTTCTGGGTGTGCTGTTCTTTACTCTGATAGAGAAGATGATCACCTTTATTGTGGATGTTGCGCAGGAATTCATCCGCAGGATGTAGGAGGGAGTATGGTGAACAAATTAAAATCTTTTTATGCAGCGCATACCATAGGCAAGATTTTCCTGACAGTCCTGCTGGCGGCGGTACTGGTCTATGTGCTGGTGAGCATTCCGGTGTGGAGCGTGAAGAAATCGAAGGTGCCGGAGACAGTATCCAGGGAACCTCTGTCCGGGGAAAAGCTGGCAAACGATGCGGGAAAGGTAGTGCTGGCGGAAAACGGCGGCAGGACATTGAGCCTGAATACGGAAACCCTGACCCTGGAGGTGAAGGATGAAAGGGGAAATACGTTTTCCACGGCGGTAAAGAGCGCGGATTCAGGGAATGAGAGGGCGCTTCTGGTGCTGACCTATCTGGGGGAGGACAACAATATATACGAGTGGAACTCCTACGACCAGAGCGTGGCCTTCGGCTCCTATGAGCTGTATCGGCTGGAGAACGGGGTCAGGATCGATATGAACCTGAACGAGGGCGAATCCAATCGGTTTTATGAATATCTGCCCAGAAAAATGTCCCCCGAAAGGTATGAGGAAATGTTCAAGGGGGGCATTGAGGGGCTGCGGGACAGCGGCGAGTTGGATGAGACAAGGGCAAACAGGTATCTGCAGACGCTGTCGCTGGTGTATAAGAGGAGCGTGCAGGAGGAGTGTTATGCGGTGACCTACACAGGTACGCCCCCTGCCAGCGCGGTGACCCAGATGATCGAAGTGGCAGGTCTGGTGGGCTATACCCGGGAAATGCTGCTGGAGGATGCAGACACCTTTGGTTTTTCCGTTTCCTTTACGGAGCCTGCACAGTTCGACATTGTGCTGGAGGTGACGCTGGAGGAGGGAGAACTGAAGGCCCATATTCCCGGCGGCGCCTGCACCTCTCTGAATAATTATTATACCATACAGGAGATTGACCTGCTTCCCAATTTCGGGGCGGTGACGGCAGCGCAGTATGAGGAAGGGCAGATTCTGATTCCCGACGGAAGCGGGGCGCTGGTGGATTTCAATTCCTACAAGGCGGACGTCAGGGATTATGAGCGGCCTTTCTATGATAATGATTATTATAAGGACTATTATTTCCAGCCCCAGTACGGGGAAGAACTGTATATGCCGGTGTTCGGTATGCTCTACGGGCCGGCGGACAGGACGGAGAAGGGCTTTCTGGCTATTGTGGAGGAGGGAGACCGAACCGGTTATCTTCATATGAAGCTTGCCAGCCAGGGAGCGGACAGCTCCAAGTACAACAAGGTGTTTGCTTCCTTTGAACTGGCTCAGTACACAAGGGTAAAGATCAACGGCGCTTACAGTGAAGCGGCCGGAAGTTATCTGGTGAACACAGGGACCCAGAATATCGACTGCACGGTGCGCTATCAGTTTTACGGCCCGAAGTCCGGATATTTTGACATGGCGAAGGGGTATCAGGACTACCTGGCTGCCAGAGAGGGAATCCAAAAGAGCTATGACGACGGCTCCGCAAAGCTGTACCTTGAGGTGGTTGGCGCACTGAATATCACAAAGCGTTTTGTGGGCATTCCCTACAGCAGCGAATATTCCATGACGAACTATCAGGAGCTGCTGGCTATGATGCAGGATCTGCAGGGCACGGAATATCTCATGCAGTATGACGGCGTCTTTAACAACGGCTGGAACGGGAAAATGAACAACAGGGCCAAGCTTTCCTCCAGCAACGGCAGCAAAAAGGACTGGAAGGCGGTGCAGGAGTACGCGGAGGCTAACGGCATTCCCCTGTTCATGGAGACGTCTGTCACAAAGATCTGGGAGAAGGGTAACGGATTCAGGGCCTCCAGACAGGCGGTCAGGGATTTTGCCAATGACCCGGCAGTGAATTCCCGTTATATGGCAGTGTTGGGGATTAAGAAGTCAGCCCTTTCCGACGGAATGGAGCATGATACTTATTACACCCTGTCGCCCCGGTATCTGGACAATGTTACGGACGGCTTCCTGAAGGGGGCGGGAGATTACAAATACCTGTCGGTGGGCGATATGGCGGGCATGTATTACGCAGATTACCGCTTCAATGAATTTATCAGCGGCGAGCAGGGCAACCTGGTGCTGGAGAACAATCTGGCAAAGCTGGCGGAGGGAAGGGAGCTGGCGCTGACGAATCCCCACATGGACAAAATCGGTTACGGCAGCATTGCGGTGGATATCTCCCGGGAAAGCAGCGATTACCTGACCTTTTCCGCGACCATTCCCTTTAAGCAGCTGGTGATGAACGGCCTGATTGCCTATACCACGGAGGATGTAAACATTTCCTCCAGAAATCCGGCCTATTTCGTACTTCAGTCGGCGGAGACGGGAGCATATCCCAAGTTCATTGTGACGGCAAAAAATGTGGATGTGCTGCAGGACAGTGATTACAGCTATCTCTATTCTGTCAAGTATTCGCTGATTCAGGATAAGATTGATGCGGTATACCGGGAGTGCAGCGAGATCCGCGCACAGATCGGAACCTCGGAAATCACGGGCCATGAGTGCCTTGCCCAGGGCGTGTACAGAACCACCTACGCCACAGGGGTACAGGTAACGGTAAATTATAACCTGTACGACGTGACCCTGGAGGACGGCGGTACAATAGAGGCGGAAAGCTATCTTGTAAAGGAGGTGCAGTGATGAAGGGCAGTAGTAAGAAGCTTCCATACAGAACCAAGAAAAAGATAAACGGGCTGATTTTCGCGTCTCCCTTTATCATCGGCTTTATCGCCTTCTTCCTGATGCCGCTGGTGAACACCATTTATTATTCCTTCAATAAAATCGGTGTGGGCGAACAGGGCGGCATGACCTTTGAATGGATCGGCATTCAGAATTACATTGATTTGTTTGCCACGGAGGTGACTACCAATTCCCAGCCCATGGCAAGGCTGTTTACGGAGGAAAATACCAATATGCTGATCAGCGTGCCGCTGATTGTCATATTCAGCCTGTTTATGGCGCTGCTGGCAAACCGCAAATTTAAGGGGCGGGCAATTGTCAGGCTGATTTTCTTCCTGCCCATCATACTGGGTATCGACGTGGTGGTGGATATGCTGGCCATGACCACCGGAACGGGGGATGCCCTGGATACCGGCAGCAACCTTCTGAACGGCAGCTATATCACCATGTTTATGCTGCAGGTGCTGAATGTGCCCCGGCGGATTCTGTTTCCCATTATGAATTATGTGGAGAATATATTTGATTTGATTTCCCAGGCGGGGGTGCAGACACTGGTGTATCTGACAGCCCTGCAGTCCATCAGTCCCAGCCTCTATGAGGTGGCAAAGATGGAAGGGGCTACGGCCTATGAGACCTTCTGGAAGGTAACCATTCCCTCCATTATCCATATCACGCTGTTTGTGATTATTTACACCGTGGTGGATTTGTTCCTGAGCTCCGCCATTGCGGAGGAAGCATACAGCTTTGCCTTTACCCAGAATAAGATTGGCGTCGGATCGGCGCTGTCGGTGGTCTACATATTCAATGTGCTTGCCGTTCTGGGGATTGTGATGCTGCTGATGGGAAAGGTGGTGAAGAAGAATGCGAAATAAGAAAAATAAAATCAAGGCGGGAAATGACGCATCCCTTGCAATCTATCTGTTTAAAAACCGATCAAAAAAGGGAATTGTCAACGTGTTTTCCATGGTGCTGATTCTGGGGCTGTGCTTTACGATTCTGTATCCCATATTAAGCCTGGTGCCCATGGTATTCTCCTCCATAGAGGATCTGGGGAACCCGAATGTCATCTGGATTCCCCTGGAAAGCTCCACCGTGAGCTTTGAGGCGGCGATCCGGCTTGCCATGCCGGAGGGGGTGATGACTATTGTGAAGTCCGTGCTGTACGCGGCGGGCATCATGGTGATTCAGGTATTCTTTTCCGCCATGGTGGGTTATGCGCTGGCAAGGGTGGATTTTCCCGGCAGGAAGATAGTGTTTGCCATGGTGATCGTGGTGTTCCTGCTTCCCAGGCAGTCTCTGCTGCTGGCGCAGTATATTTACTTTACGCATTTTGACGTGCTGGGCATCATGGATCTGTTTACGGCGGCGGGAGAGATTAAGCTGATTAACAATCCAATAGCCCTGGTGATGATGGCGGTGTTTGGCTTCGGGGTCAATCAGAGTCTGTTTATTTTCCTGTTCAGCCAGTTCTTCAAGAACATTCCCAAGGAGCTGGAGGAGGCGGCGCTGATTGACGGCTGCGGCTTTTACAGAACTTATTTTAAGATTATGGTTCCCAATGCGGTGCCTATTATTTCCACCGTGGGAATCCTGTCCTTTGTGTGGAACTACGGAGATACCTATTATACCAATTACTTTAACCCGGACGGAGCTTACATGAGTACCATTTTGTCCTCCACCTTCAACACGGCCAATAAGGAGTACATTCAGAACGCCGTGCGGACCTGGTATGAGATACCATTGGTGACGGATATGGCATTTGACTCCGTGAAGCAGGCGGCGGTGCTGATATTCCTGATTCCGCTGGCTATCGTGTATCTGATTGGGCAGAGAAAGCTGGTGGAGAATATGGAGAATTCGGGCTTAGTCGGATAAGTACGAAGGAAATCACTAAGCTTGAAAAGACCTCGCTAAGTGATTTCACGCTCAGCAGGACTGAGCTTCTTCGTACAGAAGAATCGCCGCAGGCGATTCTTCCGGGTTTGCAGCAGATATACAGTGGTTTGCAGGGAGATATAATATGAAAAAGAGGAAGATGATTTTGGCGGCGCTGGGGCTGGCGGCTGTATTGGCCGGCTGCGGCGCGGCGCCGGAGGAAAAAGCGTCTCCCGATGCAGAAGGCCCGGGGGAGGCTTCCCCGGAAAGCGGGAGCGGACAGGAAGAGGAAATCGGAGGGAGTGGTGAAGCCGATATGGAAGAGACAAGTTACAGCAGGATTACGGTGGACGAGAGCGTTACTTACCAGACCATAGAGAGCTTTGGCACCAGCGGGGCATGGTGGAGCCAGTATGTAGGAGGCTTTACCAAGGACGCCAACGGTACGGGAGGCAGCACCAGGGAGGACATTGCCACCCTGCTGTTTGACAGGGAAAAGGGCATCGGTCTGACCTGTTATCGGTTTAATCTGGGCGCCGGTTCCGTGGAGAGCAAGACAGGAACCTTCTGGGATCAGCACAGGCGGGCCCAGTGCTTTGAGAAGGAGCCGGGCGTCTATGACTTTAACAAGGATGCAAATGCGGTCTGGTTTTTGAAAAAGGCCTGCGAGTTGGGGGCGGAGGAGGTTGTGCTGTTCTGCAACAGTCCTCTGGTGCGGCTGACGGACAACGGGCTGCCCCATATGACCGAGGGGGGCAGCAGGAGCAACATTGCGCCGGAGAAATACCCGGAGTGGGCGGGATACTGTATGGATGTGGCGGAGCACTTTGTGGAGGAAGGGATTCCCGTAAAGTTTATCTCCCCTATTAATGAGCCGCAGTGGGACTGGTACAACGGCCAGGAGGGCTGTCATTACGCCAAGACGGATGTGGCGAAGGTGTACATTGCCTTTCTGGATGAGCTTGAGAGCCGTCCGGCGCTGGAAGGCGTGAAGCTGTCCGGGCCGGAAAGCGGCGAGTGGAAGGGAGATGCGGTGGGCTATACCTCTGCCATTCTGAACACCGTAAGGCTTCAGGAGCATTTTGACGCCATAGACAATCATTCCTACTGGTCTGATGCGGAGGATAAGAAGAGCTTTAAGAACTGGATGACGGTACATTATCCGGATGTGAAGATCCGGACCAGCGAGTGGTGCGAGATGGTGAACGGCAGCGATTTCTCCATGGATTCCGCCATTCACATTGCCCAGGAGATCGCAGAGGACTTAAGGATTCTGGAGGTGGTGTCCTGGCAGAACTGGGTGGCCGTGGCCCCCGGAGGCTACCGGGACGGGCTGATTTACATTGACGAGGCCAGCCAGAAGTACAGAGCCTTAAAGAGGCTCTGGAGCTACGGCAATTACAGCCGGTATGTCCGTCCGGGCTATGTGCGGGTGGATATTCAGACGGAGAATAAGGATCAGGAAGCCATGCTGCCCACGGCTTTTACGGGAACCAATGATGCGGGAGAGCAGGAGCTGGTAATGGTGTTTGTCAATGACAAGACAAAGGACGGGCAGGCTCCGGATGAAAAGACCACAAAGGAAGAGTACGCCGAACAGGAATTTCTTCTGGCGGGGGCGGACGGATACAGCAGAATTGCCATGTATGTAACCTCCGAGGACTATGATTTGGAGTGTGTGCGGGAGGAAGCCTTTGACCCTTCAAAGCCGGTGACGGTTCCCGGAGGGAGCGTCACCACAGTGGTATTAACAAAATAGGAGATACGGAAAGAAAGCTATGAGTACATTTGAAATCAGGGAAACCTTTTATCTGGACGGGAAGCCCTTTCAGATTATTTCCGGAAGTATTCATTACTTCCGCATAGTGCCGGAGTACTGGCGTGACAGACTGGAAAAGCTTAAGAGTCTGGGGATGAATACGGTGGAGACATACATCCCCTGGAACATGCACGAACCAAAGAAGGGAACCTATGTCTTTGACGGGATGTGCGACGTGGTGAAGTTCGTAAAAACGGCGGAGGAATTGGGGCTGTATGTGATTTTACGGCCTACCCCCTATATCTGCGCGGAGTGGGAATTCGGCGGTCTGCCCGGCTGGCTGCTGGCGGAGGAAGGAATGCGGCTGCGGGTCAGCGACCCGGCCTATCTGTCGCATGTGCAGGATTATTACAATGTGCTTCTGCCTGTTTTAAAGCCCCTGCAGATTACGGAGGGCGGAAATGTGATTCTCATGCAGGTGGAAAATGAGTACGGATATTTCGGAAATGACAAGCATTATCTGGAGCGGCTGCGGGATATGATGCGGGCAGGAGGCATTACGGTTCCCCTGATTACTTCGGATGAGCCAAAGGACGAGAGTCTGGAGGGAGGCTGTGTGGAAGGAGCCCTTCCCACGGGTAATTTCGGCTCCAACACAAAAGAGCGCTTCGGTATTATGAAAAAGCATGTGAAGGGCGGGCCCCTGATGTGCGCGGAGTTCTGGGTGGGCTGGTTCGATCACTGGGGCAACGGCGGGCATATGCGGGGCAATCTGAAACAGAGTGCGGCGGATTTGGACGAAATGCTTCAGACCGGGCATGTAAATGTGTATATGTTCATCGGCGGTACCAACTTCGGTTTTATGAACGGCGCAAATTATTACGACACCCTGACGCCGGATGTGACATCTTACGACTACGACGCGGTGCTGACAGAGGCCGGGGATTTTACGGAGAAATATCAGGTTTACAGGGAGATTATCGGGAAATACGCAGAATTGCCCCGAGTGGAGTTCAGCGCCACCATTGTGAAAAAGGCATACGGCAGTCTGCAGGTAAAAGAGCGGGTGGGGCTGTTTGAAACCCTTTCGGACATAGCGGAGCCTGTGGAAAGCGTCAGCGTCCGTTCCATGGAACGGCTGGGCCAGTATTACGGCTATATTCTCTATGCCTCCAAGATACAGAACGAGCGGAACCTGGAGAGGATCCGGCTTCATAAGGCAAACGACAGGGCCAATATTTTCCTGGGAAGCAAAAGGCTGCTGAATCTGTATGACAGGGAGCTTCTGGAGGAGCATAAGGTCAGCGCCCCGGCGGAGCCGGGAGAGGATCTGCGCATTCTGGTGGAGAACATGGGGCGGGTGAATTTCGGCCCCAGAATGGAGGATCAGCGCAAGGGCATTGACGGCTGTGTCCAGATTAACGGGCATATGCACCACCGATGGCAGCAGTATTGCCTGCCTCTTGACAACCTGGAAAACCTGGATTTCACCCGGGGTTACACAGAGGGACTGCCGGGGTTTTACCGATTTGAACTGCAGGCGGATGAAACGGGAGACACCTTCCTGGACATGGAGGGCTGGGGCAAGGGCTGCGTCTTTGTCAACGGCTTCAACATCGGAAGGTTCTGGGAGATAGGCCCTCAGAAGCGGCTGTACATTCCCGCCCCTCTTTTGCGGCAGGGTAAAAATGAAATCATCGTGTTCGAGACAGAAGGCAGAAACAGCGGAAAAATCAGCTTTTGTGACAAACCGGATATAGGATAAAAGGGGAGATGACAAAACATCTCCCTTTTTGACAAATTAATTTGTGGCATAGTGTTGTCAGGTATGGTATAATGAGCGCAGTGGATTGTATTCCGCAGTGGAGTGTATTCATATGAAAAAAAGAATCAGATTAAAGGGCCGTATCAAGTCCTATATACAATTCAGTATTTACTTAGGCATACTTCTTCTGTTTGTGGATGTGGGCGTACTTCTCCTGGATCTGCGGGCGGGACTGCTGCTGACGGGATATACGATTGTCTATTATATCATTACCCTGTCCCTGTATTTCTACAATAAGCCGATTATTATGAATGAGCTGATCAGCTTTGCTACGGAATACGGACAGATTCAGAGGAGGCTGCTTCGGGATCTGGATTTACCCTACGCTCTGCTGGACGATAACGGGAAGGTCATCTGGACGAATATTGCCTTTGAGGCGGTGGTAAAGCAGCCCAAGGGCTACAGTAAGTCCATTACATCCCTGTTTCCCACGATTACCAGAGACCGCCTGCCGGATGACAACGGGGTGGACGAAGCGCAGTATGAGCTGGAATACGAAGGAAATGAGTATGTTGCCAAGTTCAGAAAAATCTCTTTAAAGGAGATGGCGGAGCACAGCGACATGATTGACGCAAGGGATTACGACGGGTATCTGATTGCGGTGTATCTGTATGACGAGACGGCTCTGCACATTGCGCTGCAGGAGGTGGACGACCAGAGTCTTGCGGTGGGGATGATCTATCTTGACAATTACGAGGAGGCGCTCGAAAGTCTGGAGGAGGTTCGCCGTTCCCTGCTGATAGCGCTGATTGACCGAAAGGTAAATAAATATATTTCCGGCTTCGACGGCATCTGCAAGAAGCTTGAGAAGGACAAGTACCTTGTCATTCTGAGAAAGAAGATGATCGCCCGGCTCCAGGAGAGCCGTTTTGACCTTCTGGAGGAGGTTAAGACCGTAAATATCGGAAACGAAATGGCGGTGACTATCAGCATCGGCGTGGGGCTGGACGGGCTGACCTACGCCCAGAATTACGAATTTGCCCGCAATGCCATAGATCTGGCTCTGGGCCGTGGCGGAGATCAGGCGGTTATAAAGACGCCGGAGAGCATTATTTATTACGGCGGAAAGAGCCAGCAGGTGGAGAAAAATACCAGAGTAAAGGCCAGAGTAAAGGCCCATGCCCTCCGGGAAATTATCACCGGCAAGGATCTGGTGCTTGTCATGGGACACAGGATGCCGGACGCAGACAGCTTTGGCGCGGCGGTGGGAATCTACCGTGCGGCCCAGACTCTGGAGCGGAAAGCCCATATTGTGCTGAACGATGTGCCGCCCAGCATACAGCCCATGGTGGACATGTTTAAAAATAACCCGGAATACGAAGAGGACATGATTATCGGCAGCCAGCAGGCGATTGAGGCGGCCGGAGGCAACTGCGTCCTGGTGGTGGTGGATGTGAACAAGCCCTCTATCACGGAGTGCCCTGATTTGCTGCGCTTCTGTAAATCAGTGGTGGTGCTGGATCATCACAGGCAGGGGACGGAAACCATTGAGAATGCGACTCTTTCCTATGTGGAGCCCTATGCCTCTTCAGCGTCTGAGATGGTGTCCGAGATATTGCAGTATACCTATGACAATATCAAGATTCGTACGGAGGAGGCGGATTGCCTGTATTCCGGCATTATGGTGGATACCAATAACTTTATGACAAAGACAGGGGTGCGCACCTTCGAGGCGGCGGCTTTTCTGAGAAGAAACGGCGCGGATGTGACCCGGGTGCGGAAGCTGTTTAGGGAGGATGCGCTGGAATACAAGGCGAAAGCAGACGCGGTGAGCCAGGCGGAGATATACAGGCAGTATTTTGCAATTTCCATCTGTACGGCGGACGAGCTTCCCAGCCCTACGATTATCGGGGCGCAGGCGGCCAATGAGCTGCTGAACATCCGGGGAATCAAGGCAAGCTTTGTGCTGACGGATTACCAGGGCAAGGTGTATATCAGCGCCCGCTCCATAGATGAGGTGAATGTACAGATTATCATGGAGAGAATGGGCGGAGGCGGGCATCTCAACACCGCAGCATGTCAGATGGAGGGCATGGGAGCCATAGAGGCTATCGGAGCGCTGAAGCAGACCATTGACGCCATGCTGGATAACAATGAAATCTGAGAAGAGCGGCAGCAGGGAGGTATAAATATGAAGATAATATTACTGCAGGATGACAAAAAGCTGGGAAAAAAGGGAGATATTGTGGAGGTGAGCGAGGGCTTTGCCAGAAACTATATCCTGCCGAAGAAGGTTGGTCTGGAAGCGACTCCCGCAAACATGAATGATTTAAAGCTTCGGAAGGCAAACGACGCTAAGATTGCCAAGGAACAGCTGGACGCCGCGAAAGAAACGGCGGCGAAGCTGGAGGAAAAGATTGTGGAGGTAAAGATTAAGGCGGGAGAAGGCGGCAAAACCTTCGGCTCCGTATCGGCAAAGGAAATTTCCGCGGCCCTGAAGGAGCAGTACGGCCTTGAAGTGGACAAGAAGAAGCTTCAGCTTCCCGAGGCGCTGAAGAATCTTGGAAGCTACGAGGTTTCCGTCAAGCTTCATCCGCAGGTCACGGGGAAGATAACAGTAAAGGTAACAACGTGAGAAGGACAGGGTTATGCCGGAAGAAAATGTAATAAAAAGAATATTACCCCACAGCATTGAGGCAGAGCAGTCCGTCATAGGTTCCATGATTATGGACAGGGAAGCCATTGTAGTGGCGTCCGAGCTCATCGCAGGTGATGACTTTTACAACAGACAGTACGGCATTCTCTACGAGACCATGGTGGAGCTGAATGATGCGGGAAGCCCTGTGGATCTTGTCACGCTGCAGAATAAGCTGAAGGAGAAGGATGTGCCGCCGGAGGTCAGCAGCCTGGAATTTGTCAGGGATTTGATTACCGTGGTTCCCACTTCTGCAAATATCAAATATTATGCCAATATTGTAGCGGAAAAGTCTACGCTCCGCAGGCTGATTCGCCTGAATGAGGAGATTGCGAATACCTGCTATGCCGGGAAGGAAAGCCTGGAGTACATACTGGAGGACACGGAAAAAAGAGTTTTTCAGCTTGTGCAGAAGCGCAACACGGAGGATTTCGTGCCGGTGCGCCAGATTGTCATGAACGCCATGGACAGAATTGAAATGGCGGCGAAGAACAAAGGCAATGTCACGGGCATTCCCACGGGATTTATTGATTTGGATTACCGCACTGCAGGTTTTCAGCCATCGGATCTGATTCTGGTGGCAGCCCGTCCCTCCATGGGAAAAACTGCGTTTGAACTGAATCTGGCCCAGTATATGGCTTTTCGGAAAAATATGACGGTGGCGCTGTTCAGTCTGGAGATGAGCAAGGAGCAGCTGGTAAACCGTATGTTTTCCCAGGAGTCCGGCGTGGACGCCCAGAAGCTCCGTACCGGACAGTTAAACGACCAGGAGTGGGAGCGGCTGATAGAAAGCGCAGGCACCATCGGCAAGTCCAACCTGATAATCGACGACACGCCGGGCATCAGCATTGCCGAGCTGCGCTCCAAGTGCAGGAAGTATAAGCTGGAGCATAATATGTCCATTGTGATGATAGATTACCTGCAGCTGATGTCGGGTGGCGGCAGAACGGAATCCAGACAGCAGGAGATTTCGGAAATCTCCCGTTCCCTGAAGGCGTTGGCTCGGGAGCTGGGCGTGCCGGTGGTTGCCCTTTCCCAGTTGTCCCGTGCAGTGGAGCAGCGTCCCGATCACAGACCTATGCTGTCTGACTTAAGGGAATCCGGGGCAATCGAGCAGGACGCCGACGTGGTTATGTTCCTGTACAGAGACGATTATTATAATCACGATTCTCCGGAGGCGGGGATTTCGGAGGTGATTATTGCCAAGCAGCGAAACGGCCCTATCGGCACGGTAAAACTGGCCTGGCTGCCCGAGTACACCAGGTTCGCAAATCTGGAGCACAGGAAGGGCGATGAATTTTAATATTACTATTCATTTACGAAAGAGAATGAGCGGAGGGCTTGTTCTCTTTTTACATTTTGCAAGAGGTGCTTTTGGAGAAAGGAGACACTATGGGAAACTATTTATTTATTTCGGATGCGGCAAAAGAGGTGAAGGTGGAGAGCCATGTACTGCGTTATTGGGAGGAGGAGCTGCACCTTCCGATTAAGCGGAACGAGCTGGGACACCGGTACTACACAAAGGAGGATGTGGAGCGTTTTAAAACGATTAAGGGAATGAAAGAGAGGGGATTACAGTTGAAGGCCATAAAGATGATTCTGAAAGACGGAAAACTGGATTTGTTGTCCGGCCAGCCGGAAAGCCTGGAGAAGGACGGGGTAAAGCCGGCGGAGCAGCTGCCGGGGGCAGTGCCGGGTACAGTGCCCCCGGCACAGGATGATTTTGCCGGGGATACGCTTGATGCAACTGTTATAACGGCCTCCGGGGATGCGGCTGACACAGACATTGTGCAGTCCGGCAGCGGCGTACTGACAGCCGAGTCAAAGGAAGAAAAGTCCAAGAGGCTCCAGTGGCTGCTGCAGCAGCTGATTCGGGAGACCTTACAGGAGAATAATGCAGAGCTTTGCCGTGAAATCAGAGAAAGCGTGGTAAAGGAGCTGGATTATCAGTTCAGAATGCAGGAGGAGAGAGACGAACTCCGGGACAAAAAGATGCAGGAGCGGGATGATGAGTACTATAAAAAGATGGACGAGCTTCTGCGCAAAAAAGCTAGGAAAGGATTTGGCCGGGACAAAAAAAAGAAAGGCAGCTCCTAAAAGATGCCTTTCTTTATCTTACTGAAATTTCATTGCAAAGGTGTCTTGCAGACGCTTTTAAGCTTCTGCAATAGCGCCTACAGGGCACTGACCTGCGCAGGAACCGCAATCGATGCACTTATCAGCATCAATTTCAAACTTGCCATCCCCCATGCTGATAGCGCCCACAGGGCACTGAGCCTCACATGCGCCGCATGCTACACATGCATCACCGATTTCATATGCCATAACCTTATCCTCCTTACTGTCTGTTACAAATATATCAATATCCACACCTATTGTAATATAAAACAGAAATAATTACAACATTGAAATTATGAAAAATATAGGTTAGGTATAACTAATCTTTGTTAGCAGATTCTTCCCTGCGTTTCCGGATGCCGTCCAGAATTACCTTCTTCTTTTCCAGCAGCTTTGTCTTATCCATGGCAGGAACGCCCTTCAGCCTGTATTCCATTCCCAGGCTCTCATACTTTTTTTCACCCATGGTGTGGTAGGGCAGCACATCCAAGGCACGGAGGTTCTCAAACTGACCGATAAAATATCCAAGGTCATAGAGATATTTATCCTCATCCGTGATGCCGGGCACCACCACATGTCTGATCCACATGTCGATATGTTTTTCATTCAGGTATTCCGCAAATTTCAGAATATTGGTGTTGGGCTGCCGGGTCAGGTCTTTATGCTTTTCCGGGTCAATATGCTTGATGTCCAGCATCACAAGGTCTGTCAGGTCCATAAGTCTGTCCAGCTTTTCCAGCCAGGCGGCATTGTCGGGGTTGAAAGCAATGCCTGAGGAGTCGATACAGGTGTGAATGCCCCGTTCCTTCGCCAGGGTGAATAAATCAATGAGAAAATCTATCTGCATCAGCGGTTCGCCTCCGGTGACCGTAAGTCCGCCGCCGTTGGCATAAAAAGCGCTGTTTCGCTCATATTGTTCAATAATGTAGGACGGTTCCATGAGAGTGCCGCCGTTCATATCCCAGGTGTCGGGGTTGTGGCAGTAGGCGCACCGCATGGGGCAGCCCTGTACAAAGACTACAAAACGTGTGCCCGGGCCGTCTACAGTTCCGAAACTTTCCAAAGAATGAATTCTGCCTTGCATAAACCTTCCTCCTGTATTTATACTCAATAACGAAAACATTTAAAAACAATCCCCCGCCGGTAAAGCGGGGGATGAAATAACCGTTATTTCAGATAGCCTCATGGAAGGTACGGGAAATAACGTCAGCCTGCTGTTCGGGAGTCAGCTTGATGAAGTTGACTGCATATCCGGATACGCGGATGGTCAACTGAGGGTAATTCTCGGGATGCTTCTGAGCATCCAGCAGAGTGTCTCTGTTCAGAACGTTAACGTTCAGGTGATGGCCGCCCTTAGTAGCATAGCCGTCCAATAAATTTACAAGGTTGTCAACCTGTGCTGCGCTTGTTGCCATAATGAGTTCCTCCTTCTATTTTGTGCAGGGAAGCGGCAGGGCCGCCTCCCCGTAAATTACGGTTGTCCGTTGCCGTTTCTTTGGCAGCGGGGAAGTGACGCCCCGAAAACAATTAATGGTAATCGTCCAGACCCTGTTCAAGGGTAGGCACACTGCAGGCCAACGGCGTCCTGGAGCAGTCCGTACAGCCCATTGTCTGAACATTCTTTGACTGCTGTTCCTCTTCATCGTAATCTACATTGATGTGTCCCACACCTTCTGTCATGCCGGAATCCAGCATGCTGATCAGGTCGTCAATCATTTTCTTGTCGTCCATGGCGTCTCCTTCTGCTTTTACTTATTTAAGACTTACTTATTTGTTTAAGTCTAACTCGATGTCGCCGGCAAATACCTGGTCTTCCTTGCCCAGAGCTCCGGGGATGATGGTGAAGGTATTGGAAATACCATCCTGTGCATCCTTGAAAGGAAGCTTGGAAACGGAGGACAGGGATGCTACAGCACCGTGGGTATCCCGTCCGTGCATGGGGTTAGCGCCGGGAGCGAAGGGCTGTCCCTTTCTGCGTCCATCGGGAGTATTACCGGTAGCCTTACCATAGGTAACGTTGGAGGTAATGGTCAGGATGGAAGTGGTAGGGATGCCGTTCCTGTAGGTGTGATGCCTTCTGACAGCGGTCATGAAGGTGTGAACAAGCCACTGGGCAATCTCATCTACCCGGTCATCGTCATTGCCGTACTTGGGGAAGTCACCGGTGGTCTTAAAGTCAACGATGATGCCGTCCTCGTCACGGATAACTTCAACCTTTGCATACTTGATAGCGGAGAGGGAGTCAGCCACGATGGACAGACCTGCAACGCCGGTAGCGAAGTATCTCTTCACATCTCTGTCATGCAGAGCCATCTCTGCTCTCTCATAGCAATACTTGTCATGCATGTAGTGGATGATGTTCAGAGTGTTTACATAAACGTCTGCCTGCCACTCCATCATGTCCACAAACTTGCTGACAACATCGTCATAATCCAGAACGTCGCCTTCAACAGGGCGATACTTGGGGCCAACCTGTTTCTTGGTAACCTCGTCCACGCCGCCGTTCAATGCGTACAGCAGACACTTGGCCACGTTAGCCCGGGCGCCGAAGAACTGCATTTCCTTGCCGATTACCATGGAGGATACGCAGCATGCAATACCATAGTCGTCGCCGTGGGTTGCTCTCATCAGGTCGTCGTTCTCATACTGAATGGAAGAGGTCTCGATGGAGGTCTTAGCGCAGAACCTCTTGAAGCCCTCGGGAAGTCTGGTGGACCAGAGTACAGTCAGGTTAGGCTCAGGTGAAGCGCCCAGATTGTACAGGGTCTGCAGATAGCGGAAGCTCATCTTGGTAACCATGTGACGTCCGTCAACGCCTACACCGGCCAGAGACTCGGTAACCCACACGGGATCGCCTGCGAAAATCTGATTGTACTCGGGGGTACGCGCAAACTTGATGCAACGCAGCTTCATGATGAAATGATCGATGAACTCCTGAATCTGCTCCTCGGTAAAGGTGCCGTTCTTCAGGTCTCTCTCTGCGTAGATGTCAAGGAAGGTGGAGGTACGTCCAAGGGACATGGCAGCACCGTTCTGCTCCTTAACTGCGCACAGATATCCGAAGTAAACTGCCTGAATAGCCTCTTTTACATTGGTTGCGGGATTGGAAATATCGCAGCCGTAGGAAGCAGCCATTTCCTTCATCATCTTCA
>JAMPFR010000130.1 GCA_023664365.1 Acetatifactor muris
TGCGGAAGATGGGACTTGAACCCACACGATATTGCTATCACAAGATCCTTAGTCTTGCTCGTCTGCCAGTTCCGACACTTCCGCATACACAGTATATGCACCGCGCAAGTATCATCATAGCATTCCTCCTGTGAAAAGTCAATCATTTTTTGTTCAGCCAATAGAATATCCCTCCGCTGATGCACCCCGCAAGAAGGATCACAAGAATATCTGCAGGTGCAAGCACTATCGCCGGAAGTCCCCGGAAGAAAGGTCCGGTCCCGAAACGATATAAGCCTCCCCGCAGGAGGATCATTTCCCCGATGTACATGATCAAGGTGATCAGAGAGGAAACAAGGGCGGGCAGAAAAACAGACCATACCCTTTTCCTGCCCAGAGTAAAGGACCCGGTAAAAGCGCCCATTGTCACTCCGAAAACGATAAAGAACAGCATCATCAGAGCAGCGGAGACCGCAGACACGGTAAGCTCCCATGTGCGGTAGAAAGCGGTAAAGCAGGCCCATATGCACATCCCAAGAAAGACAGCGCTGCAGACAGCTTGGATGATCAGAGACTTCTGGCGGCTTTTATCACCGGTACGAATCATTTTTGCAAAGCCGTAAACACAGTTTAGGATGGAAAGAATGATCACCACCGAAATAATATAAAAATGCAGCTTGAAGGCCGGACTGTAACCGCCCAGCAGAACGTCAACGGCTTCCCATGACCGCGCCTGATACATTTCAAACGATACGCACAGAGACATTTGCCAGCTTTCAAGGGATACGCTTTCCTGCGCTTGAACCAAAATTTTTGTTTCCATCAGTCTTTCAAAGAGAAAAAATACTCCCACACTGCAAACCGAAGCACCGCAAAAGTCGAATTTTCTGAAAAGCCTATGGAACAGCGGCATAAGGAAAACAGCGAAGATAAGCGCCAGTGAGATAGGGGTGTACGGGATGATATATTTGGGATATTTCTCCATGGGAACAGCTCCGCTTTGGAGCATTTCAGATACCGTGCGGATGCCCATGAGCAGCGGATAAAATGATAGGACAAGGCACCCGATACAGGAAAAAATGTAGTATTTGCGAGAACTGCTGTTTCTCATAATGTCCTCCATGCCGCTTTAGCGGCTCAATATAGATATATAGTCCATATTATCACAGCGTTCGGAGGCTGTCAAAAGATCCGGCCGGTAAAATCAGAAATATTTCCGGTTGTAGGGTAAAATGGGATATGATATTATTTATAAGATATTATTAAAGGAAAAAGTGGAAATGTGAGAGGTTCGGGCAAGAGAAGCGAAGGAAGCAGAAGCGAGGGAAACAAAATGAAGCTTAGCATTATAGTGCCTGTCTATAATATGACGGCAGACGGGAAACTGGATTTTTGTATACAGTCCCTGTTAAATCAGACAATAGAGGATTATGAAATTATAGCTGTAGATGACAAATCTACAGATGCTTCTTTGGCGGTGCTGGAGGCCTGGAGCGAGAAATTTCCGGAGAAGATAAAGGTGATTGCATCACCGGAAAACAGAAGGCAGGGGGGAGCAAAAAACCTCGGTTTGGCAGCGGCGGCCGGCAGGTGGATAGGCTTTATGGACAGTGACGACTGGGCGGCGCCGGATATGTATGAGAAGCTGTTAAATAAGGCGGAGCAGACCGGCGCTGACATTGTAGGCTGTGATTATACATTGGTACAGGAAAAGACAATGATCCCGGGTAAATACAGCCGCAACAACTCCTTGGAACAGACCGGCGGGTGGGATATTGAAAAGCGTAAAAAGATGATACTGGATCCCGGAAGCATGGTGATAAAAATATATCGCAGGGATATTTTTATGAAAAACGGGATTCGGTTTCCGGAGCATATATTTTATGAAGATAATGCCATAGGGGCAATTACCATGCTATATGCGGAAAGGTTCGAAAAGGTGGAGGAAGCGCTGTATTTTTATTACCAGCATTCCGCGTCCACCGTCCATACGATCAGTGAAGAACGCTGCAGGGACAGAATGAAGGCTTCGGAAATCTATATGGAGGAGTGCAGAAAAAGAGGATTTTATGAGATGTACAGAGAGGAAATAGATTACAAATTCTTTGAGCTTTATTACAGGAATACGTTGTTTTCCTATATGCAGGCCTGCAAAAACAAAAAGCTGTCCTTTATCAGAGAAATAAAGAAGGGACTGTTGGAGCAGATCCCCGATTTTTCCGCAAATAAGTATTATCTGCAATATGCCGACGCGGAAAGCAAAAAGCTGATTCAAATGCACATGAAATCCGACGTTTACTTTTATTTGTATTATACGCTGCTGCATTTATACCGAAGAGTGCGGTATGGAAAATGACAGCGAATCAGAGGCCGGTATAATGGCCGACTCCGTTTTCCGACGACGGGACAAGGAACCTGATATAAAAATGATTTGCGGAAGCGCCGTTATGAGGTACAAAGTCAATCATGACAGGATTTTGTTCCCTGTCCATGGCTATCACCGTGACAGTAACGCCGAAAATATCCGCGAACTGCTGTACATGCTGATATTCCACAGGCTGGCCCTCCGGCAGCGCTCCCGGCAGATGTTGTTCCTGCTGACGCCGGGTAAAAAGCTTGCGCAGTGCGACGGCATTCTCCACCTGGAGCGCTTCCCGGTCTATCAGGGGAAACATGGCCTCAAAAAAGCAATTATTTACGGCGGCAGTATCGGCGGGAACCAGAATCTGCCCGGCAGCTTCCTCCAATCCGGAAATGCGGCGCAGAGGGCCTGCGGGCAGTACGGTTTCCGTGCGCGGCGCGCCGTCTTCCGTATAATCATATTGCGTGGGCATAACATCCCGGGGTACCATAATCTGCAAGTCATGAATGACGCCGGAAATGTAATTCCATAGAGCGTTATCATTTTCTGTCAGTCCGGCATACTCATCCGGCGCATACCTGCGGAGTGCAATGAGTTCATGGGCTATCCGCAGGGCAATGCCGTCAATGATGTCCTGGCCCTGAAGAAAGTTTCCCGATAAATGATCCGAGATTTCGGCGTCATGATCGATTCCTTCCGAGTCCCGCAGAAAAACCCGTTGTTCTGCCGTGGGAAGAAACAGGGACAGCATATTCATTAATCTTTCATCCGATTCCAGAAACAGGTTTGCGTTTTCCGCAAGGCGTTCGCTGAGAAATTCCGTCCACTTTAAGGCATCATCAGGATCATAGGGGCTTTCAATGACCCGCTTAACGGGGGACTCTTTTGTAATTTTTCTTTCGGGGGAGGACTGCCCCGCCATATCGTGCAGGATAGCCCATGCGTTGTCCAGAATATTCGGATTGTCCCGCAGCCGGACGGTATAACGATATTTCCCGAAGCGTGTGCCGCCGCGATGAGGCCACATGGTCCGTTCCAGAAAGAAAAACACAAAGCCTGTGTTGCGGAACATATCTGTGTCCACCTCCTGGCTTTTGGATACATTTTCCGTCTCACTGGCCGTTTCCGTTCTGCTTCCCGTCAGAACATTGTTGGCGCTCAGATAATCTGTGGAATGCAATACCGTCAAATGGGGATTATGAGTATAGTGGCTCAGCATACCGTTCTGCAGCAGCGTTTCCCTGATTTGAAGGTATATACGGAAAAACTCCCGGATCCCTTTTGGCGGCGCAGGGGGTCTGCCCTGCGGCAAAAGCCGCTCCATATGGTGCTGACTCAGAGTGCGTATCAGTTCATAGGCGGAAAAGCCGTTCTGCAGATTAAGCGGCATGGGATTTTCATCCGGCGCTGTCTGCCGCTGTATGTGCGCAAGCTCCGCAATCATTCTGAGAAACGGCGATCTGTCCATATGCTCCCATGCGCCATCGGGGGCGACCGGAGCAGTATCATATCTCTGCACGGCGGCAAAACTCAGCTCATCCTGCACAATCTGCAGTGCTGCCCGGATTTGGGAGCTATTTGTGCCGGAAGCTGTTTCCGAAGCCAGTTTGCTGTAAAGTGCATTTATCAGCGTATGCAGAATTTCCTGCTGTGGCTCTCTTGTGGACGCCTCATTGTCAAGGGCGTCATAGCTTTTCAACAATCCTGCGATTTCGTCCCCCAGGCTCTCAGGTGTAATGCCCTGCTCCCGGAGCCGCTCCGTAAGGGGGGTGGTCTGTTTCCGCTGAATCACTCCGAGGCCGGGGAAAGCAGGCGCCGCCGGGGAGGGAGAATAACATACATTCACATCTTCGTAGGACAGTGCCGGGGCCATTGTCTGCTTTTCGCTCTGAGGGGCCGGAGCTTCTGTCATCAGCTTCTTTTTTTCTGCAGTCCTGCTTACGGTTTCCCACATATTCCGCCTGTTCCTTTCGTATTTGTAAAGCCGGCAGTTAGTATCCGCCTGATTTGTGCAGATATTTTATCACAACTGCGGCTGTCTGCAAGGCAGTACGGCGAAAAAGCCAATGCAAAAGTCTGCTTGACTTTCCGGAGTGTATGGATTATAATAAAACAATCAATTTAAAACATACGATTTAACTTAAGCTTCAGGAAACGGAAAAAGAGAACTCGGATGGTGGGAGAAACAGAACCCCATACGGCAGAAGGGAGGAAGAGGCATGCCGCCAAAGGCAAAATTTTCACGGGAGGAAATTATAGAAGCGGCTATGGAAATCGTCAGGGAAAGAGGGTTTGACGCCCTGACGGCCAGAGCCCTGGGGGAAAAGCTGGGAAGCTCGGCACGGCCCGTTTTTACGGTATTCCGCAATATGGAGGAGGTGCAGCAGGCCGTCACGGACGGGGCCAAGGCCCTTTACAGGGAATATATTCAAAGAGGACTGTCGGAGCATCCGGCATTTAAAGGAGTGGGAACCCATTACATCCTGTTTGCGGTAAACGAGCCAAGGCTGTTCCAGCTGCTTTTCATGAAAGAGCAGAGCCGGATTCCCGAACTGGCAAATGTGCTTCCGCTGATTGACGAAAACTTTGAACAGATTCTGCTGTCCGTACAGGAGGGCTACGGGCTGGACAGAGCCTGGGCGGAAAAGCTGTACCGTCATCTCTGGATATACACTCATGGCATTGCGGCGCTTTGCGCCACCAAAATATGCCGTTTCACCGGCGAAGAAATCGGCAGTCTGATGACGGAGGTATTTACGGCTCTGTTAAAAAATGCGAAAGCGGGGAAAGAAAATGATTGAGGTAAAGGATATACAAAAGTTTTACGGAACCGGCGAAAGCAGGTTCCAGGTGCTGAAGGGTATCAGTCTGGAAATTCGGGACGGAGCCTTCGCGGTGATTCTGGGGGCGTCCGGGTCGGGGAAGTCCACCTTTTTAAACGTGATTTCAGGACTGGAGGTACCGGACGGCGGCAGTGTGGCCTATGACGGGAAGGAGATTACGGCGCTGTCCGACAGGGCATTGACGGAGTTTCGCAGGAAAAACGTGGGCTTTATTTTTCAGCAGTATTATCTGCTGCCGAATATGAACGTGGAAAAGAATGTGAAAATGGGCGCGGATCTGGCGGGCAATCAGGAGTATGAGGCGGTGCTGAAGGCCGTGGGCCTGGAGGAAAAGCGGCACAAGTATCCCGGCGAGCTGTCAGGCGGCGAACAGCAGCGGGTGTCCGTGGCCAGGGCCCTGGCGAAAAAGCCCAGGGTTCTGTTCCTGGACGAACCTACGGGCGCCCTGGATGAGCAGACGGGGCGGCAGGTGCTGGACTATATCGCCGGACTGCAAAAGGAGTATGGATTTACCATTGTGATGGTAACCCATAATCAGAACATTGCGGAGATGGCGGATACGGTTATCAAAATGAACAGCGGGAAAATATCTCAGGTTTCCGTAAATGAGAAGCAGAAGACGGCATACGAGATTGGGTGGTGAGGAAATGGTTGT
>JAMPFR010000131.1 GCA_023664365.1 Acetatifactor muris
GGCCCCTGCTGCCCGGACTCCTGTGAGCGTGCCTGCGGCAAAGCCCCAGCGCCCTGCCCGGATGCCTGCTGCCCGTCGTGGGGCACATAACCGCTGATCTCGTCGCAGAACCCGTATTTCAGACAGTCCTCTGGCGTCAACATCGTCTCATTGTCCATCATCTCCGCGATCTGCTCCTCCGTCAGGCCCACCGCCCGCTCCGCGTAAATGCTGCGGTTGCTCTCCATGAGCTTGTCCAGACGGTCCGCCGCCAGGCGCAGCTCCTTCGCATTTCCCGCCACCCGAGTCCACATATTATGGAAAAGCGCCGCCGTCCCCTTCCCCATAATCCTGCGGTCACAGGCAAAGGGGATGATAAAAGCTGCGCTGTGAGCCACCCCGTCCACATACGAGGTTTTATAGCCCTTATACTGGTTTAACAGATTGTAGATTGTAACGGCTTCGTAGGCATCCCCGCCGTTGCTGTTGATGTGGATGTCCAATGCCGCCCCTTCCGGGAGCCCGTCCAGGATCTCCCGGATATGCCTGGCGCTGGTCTCCGAATCCTCATAGCTCCATGTCTCCCAGTTGAAATCCCCATACTTCGTGATATCATCGTAAATATAAAGCTCATGAGTATCCGCCTTGTCCGCGGACTGCCTGCAGGCAAACACAGTGCCGGGGCCTGGCGGCTTGGCCGCAATCCCCTTAAGCAGCGCCTCCGCTTCCTCCATCCTGATTCCCATTTTCCTCTCCTCCTTCCGTCTCTTCGATTCTCTCATAATTTTTTGTGATGTAATGCCTCCTGGTTTCCTCCGTCCCCACCTCCTCCATGGAAGCGGCCCTCCGCAGCTCATCAATGGTGGCAAAGCCCGACGCCACAAGCTTGTCCACCTTCTCCGCCACGGAGAAAATGTCAATATACCGGATGGAGGAAACCGCCGTCCGCACATAGCTGCCCTTAAGAACTTTCTTCCCATACCGCGCCCGGTTGATGCCCTCATCTATCAGGTTTGCCAGAGGCCGGATGCAGAACAGGATGGTATTTTCCACCGCATCCTTCAGCCCCTCCACATTCCCCATCAAAAGCTGCGGAGAAATGTTGAAGGCAAGCGCCGTCTTCGCCGCCTGCTCATTCAGGACCTTGACATAATCCGCCGTGCTGTCCGCCTTCTGCGTCCTTCCCTCTGCCCCCTTCTCCTCATAGTTGAAGCCTTCAAACAGAGGGAGCACGGCATTCTGGGCCTTAAAATACTTTTGGAACCGGTTGTTTAAGAGATCCTCATAGACCTCATTGAACTCCTTTCCTCCGTATTTCTTGGCCTGAGCCGTCGTATCAATCCGCATGATGCCCTTGCGCCCGTTTGCCGCCTCATAATCCGCCAGAGCCTTTTGGGCCAGCCTTTTATATCCCTCATTTACAGAATCCAGCATATTCCGGATGTTGGCATTGTTCAGCTTCAGGTAGATCACCTCTGACACCCGGTAATCGCGTGGGCTTGTCCAGTTTCCTTTCTGCACATTGGAGAAAATTTTATCCTGGAGCACATTGTCCTCCCTGACCAGGAAGCCGTCCGCCACAATAAGCTGCCGGTTCTCCTCCAGGATCAGCGCCTCATTCTTCAGGAACAGGGTGGAGACAATCTCCCTCTTGAATTCCGCGGCGGACTGGTTCCGGTTCGGCTGGTAATTCCAGAGATAATATTCATCCTCCTTCTTCTCTGCGCCATCCACATAGGTCCGTGTCTCCGCCGTGCTGTAGAGATTTGCAATCAGGTTGACCGCCACATGGATGAAAAACTCCCTGCTGCAGATCTCCCCCGCTTCCCCCTCGTCAATATATTTCTGTATCTCATCCAGGGACAACTCCTTCGTCCCCCTGCCCGCCAGCTTCCCGGCCAGCCATTCCAATAAACCCATCTGTCCCTCCTTAGGATCCAACCGTATATGCACTTTATTTACGGTTGGTTCCTTAATATGCATACACAGCCAAGTCAACCAATACGTCCTCATCCTCCGGGATCTCATCATAAATCGTCATCCCCGCCACAAACGCCATGAAGCCGTCCGTCTTGCGGAAGTTCTGCTCGATCTTCGCGTAGGAAATATTGCCGTTGATCTGCACCTTCTTGGTATTCCGGACATACCAGCGCCATATCGGCACATCCCCGGCGATAATCCGGTGCGTCACAAACAGCGAATTGATCACCGGCGCCGCCTTGACCACATCCCACTTGTGCGTCAGCACCACATTTTTCTTCTCAAAGGCATCAAACCCTACTTCCTTCAACGCCCGGTTCATCAGGGCATACCGGAAGTTGTCAATGGCTATTTTCAGGATGTTGTATTCCTCCATCCTCTCCCCGAACCACCCGGCCACCAGCTCCGGTGGGATCTCCACATCGTCCACCCACTCGGCGTCGCCCCTCTGCACCCACTCCTCCAGCGGAGCCTTGATCCCCTTCAAATCCCTGGACCTCCTGCAGATAAAGGTATGCTGGACCAGCGCCGCATACCCCTTCCACTTGAACAGGAGCATCACCGCCACAAAATCGTTGGTCTTCGCATAGTCGATCGCCCCGACACAGGGCATCCCCCGCAGGTCCGGAACAGGATCCTGTGTAGTCGCCACAATGTCTTCCCAGGACGCCACCTCCGTCTCCGTGTTGCCTACCGGAAAGTTGCAGCGCTTGGTCAAAAACTCCGGGTAATAGTCCGGGCTGTAGGGCATATCCATGATTTCCTTCTGTATGGTGGCCCGCAGGCTTTCAAACCCAGGCTCGTTCAAAGAGGGAATCGCCTTTTCCAGCTTGTCCATCCGGTTCCATTCGTCCTCGGACTCAATCCTGCACCAGAATACCAGTGTGCGGTTGTCCGGGTTGTACTCCTTCAAGATGTCCCGGCTCTGCTCCTTCTCCCGGTCAAAGACGGCGTCCCGGATGTGCCCGTCCGTGGAGATAGTAATCTCGCGTGGATGCGCTATCTTCCCCAGGCCGGATTTCAGCGTGTTGATATTCGTCTCATCCAGATACTCGTGCTTTTCATCGAAAATGACACAGCCCGTCCTCTTGGAGTCCTTCCCCCGCTTGGAGGAGGTATTGTAACGCAGCTCCGATTTCGTCACCTTGCCGGTGATGGTCTCCATGGTGGCAGAATAATGCTGCTTCAGCACGCTTTTGTATTTCGGCTCCTCCGGATCCTTGATGACGTTATAGACATCCATGTAGGAGGTCATGACCTGCTTCTCCGAGTTGGCAAGCAGGTCAACATTGTAGCCCTTGATCCCGTGATAGGGGGATATGAAGTAAAAGCAAAGGAAACTGATGAACCCGTTCTTGCCGCTCCCCCGCCCCACATAGATCCGGATGTCATGGAAAAAGCAGTCCCCGTCCGTGGTCTCCAGCCCCACAATCAGGGCGAACAGGAATATCTCCCATGTGTTCAGCCGGTAGGGGAAATATTTCTGCAGGGAAAGGCCGTCCTCCACCTTGTCCTCCCGGAAGACCACATCCTCCCTGGCCAGAACCGGGAGGACGATATTGTCCAGCATCTGTTCCTGCTCCGCGCAGTGCTCCGCCTCATTCTCCTGGATCCTGCGGATGTATGGCTCCAGGTACCGGCTATAGCTTTTCCGGCTCGTCATAGACACTGTTCTCCCCCGGCTTCAGGCCCAGGAAGGAAAGGATGCTGCGCATCTCGGATGAGACCCTCCGTTTCTCGCTCACCGCATCCGTATATTTCTTGATGAAGCCGGGGACGGATTCCCAGGATTTAAGGAACTGGTTAAGCTGGTTTAAATTGTCATAAAAGGACATATACTCGTCGATTTTATCCAGATAAATCTGGCTTGTCAGGTTCCGGTTCGCAAGCATCCTTTTCAGCGTTTTTTCTGTATTTTTCCGCATGTTTTCGTCTGAGGGTTTCCTGGCCATTTCGTCCTCCTTCCTGCTGATTTTTTCAAAAAATCAGAAAATCCCCGAAAACGAGGGCACACACGGTGTCCAGGCCCCGGGAAATTTTTTGTTTTTTTGACCCGGGGGTATCACCAGCGCTCCTCGTTCACAAATTTGTGTCCGCCTGTCCTGCTGAACTTGTGGTGTATCCTGTTGTGGCAGGTTTCGCATACATACTCAATGTTGCGCCGCCGCTTCCCGTCCGCATCCTCGTACCAGATGGACAGCGCCAGCTCCGGATACTTCTTTACCTCCATCCGGTGATGCGCACTCATCTGCACAGGCTTCCCGCCCCGGCTGGCGGAATGCTCCGCTGTGGTGACACGGCCCGCCCTTTTGCAGCACTGGCATTCGTTGTTGTCAAGGGCTTTTACACGCGCCGCCACCTTAAGCCACTCTGCGCAGTGGTAGAATTTTTCAAGCTCATTGTCCTCAATCAGTTGCTTCAGCCATTTCAGGAAATCTTCGCTCATTTCTTCTCTGGTTGCATCGGTGCAACTCCTCCTCTCCGGTTCCGGACGCCTGCTGCCATGGAAGCTTCCCATGGAGAGCTCTTTCCAGGGGAAATCTTCCCAGGGAATATCTTTCCACGTAAAAGGACACGGCTGCTGCCGTGCCCCTTTATCTAAAAAACATGCCCTGAGAGTACCTACCTCATCAAGTATTATTATAATGGCGCATTTGGCGCTTTGGGTGCAACTTTTAAAAATTTATCAATTTTTCTTCCAATCGTACTCTTATCGAAGTGTACAGCTCTGCTTATTTGCCTCTGGGACAATCCATCAATGAAGCGCATCCGGAATATTCTTCTTGTCATACTGTCCTCGATACCCTCTATGTATTCCTCTACCTGGGAGCATTCCTTCTGCAGCTTTGCAATCCGGTTTGTATACTGTTTGCGGAGCCTGCCTATTTTTTCCCAGTCCACCCCTACTACGGCCTGCGGTACAGGATAACCGCTGCGGTAATCGTTGATAACAGAATTATCTATCATAGTATCTCCTTCCAGCAGATTTTGTATCCTGCCCTTTAGCTCCTGTATTTCCTCCTGCATGCTCCGGTATGCTTCCAGCTTTTCCCTCGTCACTTTCTTGTTGCTCCTTTCTGCGCCTGCTGCCAGGCAATCCATCTAACACCCAGGCTATCCATTTGCGATATTATAGACATTCTGCATATCATCCAGATCGTCCACCAGATAATATTTTATCGTTGTATCCGTACCGGAATGGCCCGCAAGCTTGCTCACCATCAGAATATTCTTTGTCTTGCGGTACATTACTGTTACAAATGTTTTCCTGTACACATGCACTGTAACGGCAATTCTGGTTATGCCGGCTCTTTTGGCGATTCCTTTAGCCACCTTCTCT
>JAMPFR010000132.1 GCA_023664365.1 Acetatifactor muris
GGTTGTGGTTGGAAACACCGATTGTCTTAATCTGTCCGCTGTGTGCGACGGAAAAGATCAATTACAAGCTGAAAAAGAGCACGGAGAAGCCCCGGGAGGAATGGGTGAAGGTAGAGAATACCCATGAAGCCATCCTTTCGGAGGACACTTTTCGGATTGTGCAGAATCTCCTGGAGACGGACGGCAGGGTGAGCCCTGTGACCGAGGAGAACAGTCTGTTCACGGGGATCCTGTTCTGCGGTGACTGCGGGGAGCAGATGGTGCGGCGGATCAATCGTTATAAGGGGATGCAAAGGGTCTATTTTATCTGTTCCACCAAGAACCGCGGTGAGGGCTGTTCCCGGCACAGCATCGAGGAAGGGAAGCTTACGGCGGCTGTGGAAGAAGCGGTAAAAAATTATGCGAACCTGTTCCTGTCAGAAAAGAAGCTGTTTGAGAAATCGCTGGAGCTGGAGGCCAATTTTGAGTCCATTGTCCGGTTTGATCAGGAGATCGCGAGGCTGAAGCAGGAGCAGGACAGGTATTATTCCCTCTGCTCCGGCCTGTACGAGGATCTGAAAAACGGCGTGGTCACGAAGGAAGAGTTTGAGCGGCTGCACGGGGGCTTCCAGCGGAAGGCGGAGGAGTTCCGGGAAGCCCAGGAGAAGCAGGAGGCCATGATTAAGGGGCTGTTTCGGAATGGCGTCCTTTCCGCCGGGAGGCTCAAGACAATGCAGGACTGCGCCGAGCTGAAGGAGATGGATCGCTGTACGCTTTGCAGCATGGTCAGGCGGATCCTCGTATTCGAGGGCGGGAGAATCGAGATAGAGTTTTATTTTATGCCTCATTACCGTATCATGTGCGGGGTCAACCAGGGAATGCAGGAGCTGGTGGGCCGTGCGGAAAGGGGGGCATAAGATGGGCAGGGTATCGAAGCGGAAAGCGGCGGGAGTCCCGGCGCGTCAGGCGGAATCGTTGAAGAGATATCAAGCGGGACTTTATGCGAGACTCTCCTCTGACCAGGATATAGAGAAAAACGAGTCCGTAGAGGTGCAGATTGAAATAGCAAAGAAGTTTGTGGAGGAGTTTAACCAGAGACAGAACGGGGAAGTGATCGAGGTTGCAGGATGCTATACGGATCTGGGCAAAACCGGGAGCAACTTCAACCGTGACGGGTTCCTGCGGCTGATGCAGGATATCCGGCTGGGGGAGATAAACTGTGTCATCGTAAAGGATCTGTCCCGGTTCGGGAGGAACTACCTGGAAGCGGGGAATTACATTGAGAAGATTTTCCCGTTTTTGGGAGTGCGGTTTATTGCCGTGGCGGACGGGTACGATACCGGGGAAGAAGGCGGCAACAACCGGCAGATGACGTCGGAGATTAAGAACCTGGTAAACGATATGTACGCAAAAGATTTTTCCCGGAAGGCAAAAGTCGGTCTGAAAATGCGGCGGGAACAGGGCTCTTATGTGGGCGGCCCGCCTCCCTATGGGTATACGGCGGCATGGGAGGGCAGACGGCGGGTGCTTGTGCCGGATGAGAATACTGCGCAAGTCGTGAGGTTCATTTTTGAGCGGTTTTTGGAAACGGAAAGTGTGGCGAATGTGGCGGATGAATTGAATCGAAGGAGGACGAATCCGCCGGCCGTGTATAAGAAAACAGGCGCTGCTTATTATTCCGAAGAAGAATCGGGTTACAAGGGATGGGACAGGAGCACGGTGGAAAGAATTTTAAAGAGCAGGGCCTATACAGGGACGCTGGTACAGGGTAAAACCAGTATTACGGCAAAGGACGAGAAAAACCGCATCCATAAGCCGGAAAGCGAATGGGTTGTTTCAGAGGATTCCCATGAGCCGCTGGTGGATGCCGGGCTGTACCGGCGGGCGCAGGAAGCGATGGAAAGGGTACGGGAGAGGACAGTCTCTCAGGGGCATCCGTCGAAAGGATATCCGATCGGGGAGAATGTCTTTGACAAAGTACTTTACTGCGGCGTATGCGGCAGGAAAATGACGAGGCATAGCTATGTGAAGCATCTTAAAGACGGGAGCGCGGTCAGGATGGAAGGGTATTTCTGCATGGATAGCATCAGGACGAAAGTGGCAACCTGTCCGGAGCCAAACCGTATCTCCAAGCTGGCATTGCTGGATATCCTGATACCCCTGATCCGCACGGAATTTGCCGTATACCTTGACAAGCCCGCCCATTACCTGGAATCTGGCAGGGAGAGGATTAAGGAGGTGGAAAAGAAGCTCACGACACAGCTGCATGAAACGGAGAGACAGATCCGGCGACTTCAGGAAGAAGAGGGAAGGGCTTATGCGGACTACTGTACCGGAAAGCAGGGACAGCAGGAGTATACCGCCTGTAAGGCCCGGCAGAAAGATAGATTGGCAGACCTGGAAAAGCAGAAAACGTCACTGGAAGGGAAAAAGAAGGAGTTTGAGAGAACCTCCGAAAAATACCTTGCTGCAGTCAGGGCGCTGGTTCGTTTTAATCCGGCAAAGGCGCTGACAAAGGAGATGGTGGAGGCGTTCTTTTCCAAAATTTATGTGTATCCGGGGAAACGTGTGGAGGCTATGTTTACATTTACTCCTGACAGCGGGAAGGGGGCGGTGTGAGATGGCGGGATACCTGGCATCCTATGTGCGCCTGTCCCTGGAGGATGATGGGGACAAGGATGAAAGCAACAGCATTGTGAACCAGAGGAAGCTGATACAGGATTACATAAGCCATGATCCGGAACTGCGCGGGTATGAAGCAAAGGAATTTTGCGACGACGGCTATTCCGGCGCCAGCATGGACAGGCCGGGGATGCAGAGGCTGCTTGCGGAGATCAAGGGGAATCAGATCCGCTGCATCATTGTGAAGGATATGTCCCGGTTTTCCAGGGATTATATTGAGATGGGGACTTATCTGGATCAGATTTTTCCCTTCATGGGGATCCGGTTCATCGCATTGAATGACCATTATGACAGCCGGGAACACCATGGAAGCACCATAGGGCTTGACACGGCCTTCCAGACGCTTCTGTATGACCTGTACAGCAAAGACCTTTCGGTCAAGGTAAAGGCGTCTTTTGAAAGTAAATGGGAGGCAGGGGAATACACTTTCGGACAGACTCCTTTTGGATACAGAAAGAGCAGTGAGAAGAAAAACGCAGTTTTAGTGGATGAGGAGGAGGCGAAAATAGTGCGCCGCATCTTCTCTCTTGCGAAACAGGGAATGGGAAGCACTCAGATCGCAAGACAGCTTCAGTCAGAGAATATACCCACGATCATGCAGATGCGCAAACCCCATATTGCGCCGAAAGACGGAAAGAGGCATGTGTGGAGCAGCGGGGCGGTCAGGAAAATCCTGAATAACCGATTTTATCTGGGTGAGATGGCGTACGGGAAATCCGTGGTGGCATCCGTCGGCAGCAAGAAATGCAATGCTATCCCGAAGAAGGACTGGAAAGTGATCCCGAATCACCACGAGGCGCTGGTGACACCGGAGGAGTTTGAGCAGGTGTCGCTATTTGGGGCGGAAGGCAGTACAAAACGGAAGCGGGAAAAGCATCCTCTGACCGGAAAGCTGTACTGTGGCGGATGCCGGTATGCGATGATTTACAAGCCGCTGCGGGGAAAGAACCGCCGACGGAGGTTTGAATGCCATAAGCACTCTTTGTTAGGGAATCCGGATTGCTGCACCAGTTTCAATGCGGCTGTATTGGAGGAGACTGTGTTATTCCTGCTGAACAAGGAGTTGGCACAGCGTGGAGATGCCATGAAACAGAGGGATAATCTGGCGGCATTCCAGACGGAAGTTTCAGGCGATTTGAAGAAAAGGATTGCCAGTTATGGGGCAGAGAAAAGAGAGGTTCAGAAGCTAAAGGATCTACTCTATGAAGGGTACGCCTCCGGGGAGCTGTCAAAGGAAGCTTACCGAGAAAAGGCGGATGAGCTGACGGGACGGATTGCCGACCTGTCCGCAAAGGAGTCAGAAGCCGCCAGGGAGCTCCAGCGGCTGGAAGAGGAATATCAGAAGTCAGAAGAGGATATGAAGCAGATCATTCGGTATTCCCACCTGGAGGAACTGACCCAGGAAGCGGTTGACGTGTTTATTAAAAAGATATATGTTTATAAGGACAAGAGGGTAGAGATTGAATGGAATTTCTGTTCCGGCTATGAGGAAAATGGAGCCAAAACAACTTAGCATTAATTTAACATCAATTTTGGCCCCACTTAGCATTAACTTAACATCAGCCCTACGAAGTTATGCGGCTTTGCGGGCGTTTTTCTCAAAATAAAGTTCAAAAAGTTCATGACATTAACTTGACATTAGAGGGCTGGGGCGGATTGTGTCTGGCGGAAAGTCTGCCGGAGTGAGGACACTTTGGTAAAATGACATGGATATTTTGTATTATGTGTGTTAAGATAAAAATGTGGGAGACAAAGGGGGATGTAAGCATGAGGGTATATCTGGATAATTGCAGTTATAATCGACCGTATGATGACCAGTCCCAGATGCGTATTTATCTGGAAACACAGGCGAAGCTCCATATACAGGATATGATAAGGCAGAAGCAGATTGAACTTGTCACGTCCTATGTCCTTGATTTTGAAAACGGCAATAATCGGTCAATACAGAAGAAAGCTGCTATTGAAAAATTTATGAAGGAGTATGCTGCATGGTATGTCAGCAATCAGAATGAGGAGGAAATTGCAGAAATAGTCACACGCATTATGGAAACAGGCATAAAAGAAAAAGATGCGTATCATGTGGCGTGTGCTGTTATGGCAGAATGTGATTATTCTTGACAATAGAAAATTCGCGAAGCGTGTTTTCTATTGTTTTATCACTACCGATGACAGGCTCTTAAAGTACCAGTCAGAAGCGGTTCGGTTGGTGACACCGGGGGAATTTATCAGGAGAATGGAGGCAGAAGGATGATGGCTAATGCAATGAAAATTTTGGATCAGGGTTTTGCATGTCTTGTGGATCATTTGGGGGTAATTGATGCGGAATATTTTATTTCTCTTATCAAAAGGGATGATTTTGATTATACGGTATGGCAGCGGGAATATTTTGATGAAATGAAGCCCGGTGAGTTTGCAGCAAAGGCATCTGCTTATGCGGACAGCCATCCCTATACAGGGAAAGCGCAGATACTGTAACAGTGCTATCTCCTGACTTGACATTAGAGGGCTGGGGCGGACTGTGCCTGGCGGAAAGTCTGCCGGAGTGAGAACTATCCGGATGGTAGGATTGAGATTCGGTAAAATTTGGGGGATGAACCAGAAA
>JAMPFR010000133.1 GCA_023664365.1 Acetatifactor muris
ATGAAGAAAAACAGCATTTCGTACCGAAAGAAAGGAGCAGCAGTCTGTGAAAAGGGTAAAAATCTACATAGGAACCAGCGCGAAAAGCCCAAAAACACAGTGTGCGAGAGGCATTTACGTTCTCGCAACCGAGACAGGGCGGGGTGTAGCCGACCTTACGCAGGAGGAGGTGCTTGAGGAGGTCACAGCGAATCAGGCAGAGCTGCAGATTCTCGCCGCCGCGCTTGGCCGTTTGAGGGAGCCGTGCGGGCTGGTGATTTATACCGATTCTGCCTACCTGAATGCGGGGCTTATGGACTGGCTTCCGGCATGGAAGAGGGCTGACTGGAGGAAAGCTGATGGGCGCAGGATCAGGAACGCAGAAGAGTGGCAGGAACTGGACAGGCTGCTGGAGGGATGCGAAGTGGAGACAAAGCTGGGAGAATGGCATCCGTACAGAAAATGGATGGATGCGGAGTTAAGGAGGAAACAGGATGTTTGATATTTTTGGAGAATTTGATTCCGTGGAGGAGCTGAATCAGGCGGCAGCAGGGCAGAAGGCAGAGGGGGACAGAGAGGCGCTGACTGCTCTTGCGCAGGAAAACGGGATAGACAAAGAGGATGCGGAGGATTATTTTGACGGTGCAGCAGGGGAGCTGGCAACCCCGCTCATGGCAGCATATGGGAAACTGGAAGTTGAGCAGCAGGCGTTTGAGGTATATGAGATCATGGGAGACTGGCTGTCCTATATCCGTATCCAGTGCGAGAAGGATGAGCGCATGGCGCGGGCGGTGAGGAGAAAAGGGAAATCCCTGAAAGGCTGTATTGCCGCGCTGCTGAAATGGTCGTTTGGCCACCAGTACAGTGTGGATCAGGAGGTTATAAAGGCTGCGGGCATAAGTGCAGGAAGGTGTACGCTCGGGATTCCGGGCATGGCGCGGGCACATGAAATCATCAGGGGATACTATCTGGAGGAGGGAGGCCGGTGAGCGATATGGAGAGCATTAAGCCGGTGCCGCCGGACTTTGAACAGTGGTGCCTCGGACGCATGACGCCAGATCCTGTATATTACAAAAACCATCAGAATTATGCGGAGTGTCACTGTGGAAAATGCAATAAGGCATTCCGGCTGAGATTTAAAACTGGCAACGAGACCTATGAGGAGGAGATGGCACAGAGCTTTTCAGCCAAGCCGGTAAGGCATAAGGCCGCTGTATGTCCGGTGTGTGCACACAATGGATTCTGGGAATGGGACCGTGTAAAAAGAGCCAGATATGAATATGCCTCCTTCTGGCTCATACAGAGGACGGTGGATGACAACCTGATCGTCAGGGTGTTCCAGTATGTTAAAAGGGTTCAGAATGGGGAAGCGTCGAGGATTAAGAGTCAGGAAGTCCGAAGATATCTGGCAACACCGGAGGGTGCAAAAATATATAAAAATACACCCTCATGGAAAGGGAACAGATGGGCGTATGGCTGGCAGCTGATAAAATGCGGTACTGTGGACTGGATTTATTGTGAGGGGATTTATCCGGGCTGGGAAGATGAAATCGCATTGTCCCGGCAGAGATATTTTAAAGGGGAGCTTGTGAAACGGCCGGATGTACAGAGCTTTACGCAGGCACTCATGGCATATGCAAATAATCCGGCTCTTGAGATATATGTGAAGATGGGCATGAAAAAGCTGGCAGAGGAACTGATTGAAAATTATGGAAAGAGCAGATATATTAACCGGAAGGGTAAAAATGCAGGCAGGCAGCTAAGACTGGGGGACAGGCAGAGGATCCGGTTTTTGACACAGCAGAACGGGGGGCTGGTTCTGCTGCATGTACTACAGCAGGAGGAGAAGGCAGGGATACAGTTTACAGACGGGGAGAGGGCATGGCTGGAAGATCAGATACCCATGCATGAAGGGCAGCTGAAAGTACTGTTGAGGTATATGTCCGTCCGGCAGCTGATGAACCGCTGTCAGAAATACAGGGGCATGAGGTATCCGACGGATGGAGCTGTTATTGGGGCATATGCGGATTATATCTCTATGCGGGAAGAGCTTGGATATGATATGTCGAACAGCGTATTTATTTATCCCAGGAGTCTGGCAGGGTGCCATGACAAGATGACCGAAGAAAGCAATAAAAGGAAAGATGAACTGTACATAAAAAGGAAACAGAATCAGTATGGAAGAATTAAAGAGCGCTGTGCAAAGCTGGAGAAAAAATATGTGTACAGTTCCGGGGGACTGGTGATCCGTCCGGCGCGGGATGCAGGGGAAATCATTATGGAAGGAAGGACACTTCACCATTGTGTCGGAAGTGACAGTTATCTGAAAAAGCATAATGAAGGTAAGAGCGTAATCCTTTTCCTCCGGCGCGAAGAAACTCCCGACGAGCCGTATATCACCGTCGAGGTCAGGGGCAGCAGCGTTGTACAGTGGTATGGATTACATGACGGAAAGCCGGACAAAGAGCATATAGACAGATGGATGGAAGAATATGTGGCAGAGATTGGAGGAAAAAGTGAGGGAAGTAATTGAAAAAAGAAGCTATCAGGAATTCAGGCAGGAGCTGCAGGGAGAACTGAACCGCGCGGCGGAGGGATTTGTAAAGATAGGGTATCTGCTAAAGGTCGCGAGGGACACAGACATATTGAAGGAATCCGGCTATTCCAGCGTCGTGGAATTTGCAAAGGAGGAATACGGTATTGATAAGACTCAGGTATCACGATTTATACATATCAACGACAGATTTTCCGAGGGAGGTTACGGGGAACGGCTTGAGCAGCAGTATCAGGGCTTTGGCTATGCGAAGCTGACCCTCATGCTCCAGCTTCCGGATGCGGTCAATGAGGAACTGACGGCGGACTATTCCAAGGCGGAGATTCAGGCCATCAAGGACGAGGCAGACGAGGAGAAAAAGGTTACGGATCTGGAGATAATGATGGAGAATGTTCCCGAGCCGATCCGGGACAGTGACATACTCAGTAAAGCAGTATTTACTCTCGGAGAAGCCGAGCCGGAATTGTATGTATCCATTCATGTGCAGATGTCAGAAGAGGGCTGGTGCATGGAACGTCTTAAGGACAGCCTTGCACCGGACGGAGAGCACAGCTACAGCATTCGGATACCGGGGGCGGGAAGGCATGTCCTGATCATTGGGGAAAGAATTACCATGACGAATCTGCGCAGCGGGGAAAAAGCGGCATATTCATGGGAGCAGGTCGGGGAGGCATGGAGGGAGCTGCTGAATCTGGAGATATCCGCGGAGGAGGACTGGGCATCGCGCTACGGGAGGCCGTTTCCCCGGCAGGAAAAAAAGGAAGTTGCACCGGTGCAACAGAAGAAAAGCAAAGTCACAAAAGCAAGGGCGCCGGAGAAAAAGAAAATGAACGTCACAAAGGCAAGGGCACCGGAGAAATCGGAAAAGAAAGGTACAGAGGCAAAGACAGCAGAGAAAGAGCCGGAGGAGACACAGCAGGCGGAGTCAGAAGCAGGGCAGCAGTCGGAAGCAGGGCAGAAGCCAGAAGCAGGGAAGCCGTCAGAAGCAGGGCAGAAGCCAGAAGCAGGGAAGCCGTCAGAAGCAGGGCAGCAGTCGGAAGAGACGGTAAGCGAACACTCCACTGAGGAGGCAAATGAGGAGCTGAAGGGGCAGATCATTGAGACTATGAAATGGCTCCATGAGCAGATGGGGGAGAATATCAAACATGGTTTATGGGAGCTTGTCGCCCATAAAGCTGTACTTATCAGGGCGAAGGCAGGGACGCTGATGGAAATGGAGGCAGACAGTGAAAAAACAGACAAGGGCGAGGGAGTTTAACTCCAAAGCCCGCAAGGAGATTTATGCAAGGGACATGGGCTGTATTTTCTGCCGGGCAGGCTACCGCATGGACGGGGCTGTGTGGATGGATCTGCATACATTCAGTGTCATGCACTATATCCCGCGCTCCAGGGGAGGTCTTGGTATCCCGCAGAACGGGGCGCTGGGATGTCAGTGGCACCATACCATGATGGATAACGGAAGGGAGGGCAGACGTCAGGAGATGCTGCAGTTCTTCCGGGAATATCTGAGGAGCTGCTATGCGGACTGGGACGAGGAAAGACTAACGTACAATAAATGGGATTTTTAAGGGGATTATGAATATGGCAGAGAAAAAATGGCGCACATATATAGCTGACAGGAATGGGAGGGAGATTTATGAAGATGACCGGGTAAGAATCAGTGGTGGCATTGATTATAGCGGAAGGGTTATTTATGACACTACTGATGCGGCTTTTGTGGTATCTCCAGACAATGAGATGGAAGACGGGTACCAGCTGGGATATTTAGCTAAGAACTATTGCGTTGAAGTAATTGCCTAAAAGAAAAGTTAGGGAAAATGCAGGAGATAGCGGTGCGCAAAGCCTTAAGTGGAGGGGGAGAGTGGTGAAATGGGATTAACAGGCAACCAGCAGCAGTTAATTAAGGCAGTCTCAGACAGCAATATGCAGTTAGCCAGGAAATGTGCGATTGCGTGTGTCGTGGAAGATACAACGCAAAAGAATAAATGGTTTTGCGATAAGTACAAACAGATTCTGGAAAGTTCGGGCAGCAACATGATCGAACTTCCATATGACTTAAAATCAATCTTATGCGTGGAAGATGTTTCAAATTCATTCCAAGCGGGCAGATATTATCTGTCCGAAAGAGAAAAGGCGGTTTTTGAGAACATTATGCGCATGAGAAAAGTCAATGACAGGCTTATGGAAATGGGAATACCATACATAAATTCCACGCTGCTATACGGAGAGAGTGGAACAGGCAAGACAACATTTGGGCGGTATGTGGCATATAAAAGCGGATTACCATTCTGCTATCTGAATTTTTCAAATTTGGTGGATAGTTACATGGGAAGCACTTCAAAAAATATCAGCAAGGCTTTTGACTATGCCATATCAAACCCATGCGTGTTTATGCTTGAT
>JAMPFR010000134.1 GCA_023664365.1 Acetatifactor muris
ACCGAACAATGTAATTGTACCATAGCCCCCCCAAATTGCAATCCGAAAATTAATAGCTTCTGCAACATATCCAGTTGAAACCGAAATTGTTTCTCTGGCACTCTTTCCTTTTTCAGGAATATAGTAAACAAAAAGGGAATATGATAGGAGAATCCCCATGTTCTTTTCTTCTCTCCTGTTTGGAATATCTGCCAGTCTCGACGCTCTCCTTGTAGGTATCAGCTACGGCATACGCAGCATATGCATCAGATTCTGGCAGAATCTGACAATCAGCCTGATTACGCTTCTGGGCACATGTCTGTCCGTAGGACTTGGGCACAGACTGGTCCATTTTTTTCCGGGTACCATTGGAAACTATGCAGGAAGTGTGATTTTGATCCTATTGGGCTTATACTATATCGTCAAGTGGGCGTTTTTTCTCATGAAAACTCTGCATACTGCGGAAAAAACTGCCGGCCAGGAGTCTTCTGACGATACTCCTGTCGACGGTTCTTCCGGCCAGACTCTTTCGGATAACGCTTCCGCCGGCGGTTCCGCTGTGCACAAGTTTCCTCCCGTCCTGACGCTGACAGAAGTGCTTACCTTAAGTCTGACGCTTTCACTGAATAATTTAAGCGCCGGACTCAGCGCCAGTCTGGCTGGCCTGACTCTGGTTCCGGCCGGGATTTCTACCTTTGTCTGCTCCGTGCTTTTCCTCTCCGGCGGAAACAGGCTGGGTCAAAATCCTGTCCTGCAGCTGGCGGGGCGGGCGGCAGAGCCTCTCTCCGGTGCTCTCCTGATAAGTCTGGGAGTGATACAATTCTTTTTCTAAGATATAATTTATACCAGCATTCTGTGGTACCGGACTGCATAACGCTGCTTGCCCACGTTCATGTGATTACATCAGGCATTATTCAGCGTTATGCAGTATAGCATGAGTATTACCCAAACGCAGGCCACTGCAGCATTTGCGGACTCAGCAAACCTAATGCAAATTGATCTATGAACACAGACCGATACGCTCGCAGAGAACCGTCTTTCCAGAATAAAATCTCAAAAGGCGGGTATATTAATATTCCATATAGGAAACCGCAGCTTAAATATGATAAACCCAATCCGGTCAAAAAGACGCATACAGTCAAAAGCCATGCTGCAAAGTTTCATCAGCTATATTATGGCCGGCACATTAGTCCATTGCAGCAACGGAGGAACATTATGACTTTATCTTTTGTCCTGGAAGAAAACATCCGCTATATCGAAACCCATCTGCCTGTAAAAACCAGCTTTGACCTGATGACCAGAGACCTTTGCCTGGGAGACACGAAAGCTTATTTCCTGGGGATAAACGGCTTTTGCAAAACCGAAATCCTCCAGCAGATTTTTTCCGACCTGCAAAATCCCATGTATATGTCCGACAGCCATGTGGAGGATATTGTCCGCTACCTGAACGGCAAAATCGGCTATGTCCAGGCTTCCCTGGAGCAATCCTGGGAAAGCATCATCCGAAATGTACTCAGCGGGCCTTCCGCTCTGTTCATCGACGGTTTCGACCGGGCAATTTTGATCGATGTGCGGACCTACCCTGCCAGAAGTATCGCGGAGCCCGATCTGGAACGGGTCACAAAAGGTTCTCGGGACGGTTTCGTGGAAACCCTGCTGTTTAACGCCAACCTGATCCGCCGCCGGGTACGCTCTCCTCAGCTTTGCTTTGCCATGCACAGCGTAGGCGCCGCCAGCAAAACGGATGTAGCCGTTGCCTATCTGGAAGACAATGTAAACCGGGAATTGCTGAATAAACTCTCCCAAACCCTGGATTCCCTGCGGGTCACCGCTCTGACCATGGGAGCAAAAAGTCTGGAAGAATTGCTTCTGCCTAAGCATTGGTGGAACCCTCTGCCCGGCATCCGAATGACGGAGCGCCCGGACGTGGCCTGCAGCTATCTGCAGGAAGGACATATTCTGGTACTGGTGGACAACTCTCCTCTGGTAATGATTCTCCCCTGTACCATATTTCAGTTTACGCAAAGCCCGGAAGATTACTACAAAAGTCCTTCCGTGGGAACTTATTTCCGCCTGGTGCGCTTTCTCTGCATTCCGGTAAGCCTGCTGCTGATGCCTCTGTTCCTGCTGCTCTGCGGTTTCTATCCGGATCTTGCCCGGACCTGGGGCCTGCTCTCCGAGGAAAACCTGACGCGGGAACGACTGTTTTTCTATGTACTTGCAGTAGAATTCCTGCTGGACCTGTTTCGATACTCTTCTTCCCTAAGTTCCGGAAAATTTTCAGGTTCTCTGTCTATCATAGGCGGTCTGATCATAGGTGACATCGCTGTCAGTTTAAACTGGGCTTCCGTAGAAGTCCTGTTTTATGCGGCCGTTACCCTGCTGGCCACACTCTCTATGACAGATACCGAATTCAGTGACGCTATCCGCCTCTACCGGCTCCTGCTCCTGATCGTTACCGGCTTCCTCGGCCTGCCCGGGTTTGTGACAGTATTGTCACTTATCTTGATCTCTGCCGCGACTACCCCTACTTTCGGCGGTTTCAGTTATTTCTGGCCCTTGTTCCCCTTTAACGCAAAAGCCCTGGGCCGGCTGCTTTTCCGCAGTCCTACGCCCAAGGCCCAGCCCTCTAAATCCTGGGACAGAGGAAATGTGCAATAATAAAACGGCATAAAAGTTTTCCTACTCCTCCCGGGGTCCTTCCTTTGTAAAACTGTCACTCCGCCAATAATCACACTCTCTGCACATCCAGATATAATCTCCCCCGTCTCCGCCAACCTTAATGGTAGAATTCAGAACCGTGTTATCGCTGACACTGATTCCCAAAATAACCGCCAGCAGTATGCCAAAAGCCCACACGGCTCTGGATCTGAAAAGACTTTTCACACCGGTCCTGTTTGCAGCCCGCCTTTCCAGCATTCTAATACATTCCTGATATCCGGCAAATGCGTAGGGTATTAGCACTACAAAATAGATAATGGTATATTGGCACTTTCCTTCCCAGAAAGTATGCATAAGAACCCCCCCAATAAAGGCAACCAGCGGTATCGCCTTTTGCAGTTCCTTTTCTTTTCTGCAATACATCAGATACAGTATTGTACCAAACAGATATATACTCTGCATAATATCCATAATAACTGTCAAAATAGTATTCACAATTCCGCCGCTGTACAGAATATCTTTCATCCAGTACTCTAATGTGCCGAAAAGATTACCTTTCACCACCACCGCAAAACATTCAAATGTAGGATTATTCCAGATAGACGCCGTTTTTCTGGCAAAAAATCGCATGCAGTATTCTTTTTCCCTGCCAAACAATTCAAGAGATTCCCGAATACTTTTCCAGGCGTCCTGAACACAGATTTCTCTGGAAAAATTATTTTCCGCATACCATTTCATGGCGTCTCCGCTGTACCACCCCGGCGCCAGATAACTCTCATGCAAGCCCATGGTAACCCAGTGAATCTTGGGAATTCCCTGATCCGTAACACATCCGGTAAACCAGTGAACCAATAAAGCGGGCCCCTTAGAAGCAACTATAGCGGCCCCTGCCAATAACAGTACCGCCGCTATATTCTTTCCCTTTTTTCCGGCCATGGCGTCTACCAGCAATACAATCGCCATAGCAATCAAATAAATCAGGAAATTGCTTTTATAAATGCAGGCAAACAGAATACAAAAGGCACTCCCTGCCGCGTGTTTCCATTTCCCCTTTTCCATAAATAGCGTCAACAGATATATGGCCCACACTGCCAGGCTGATTCCGGGCAAATTCCCGTACATATATTTTATGTATCCCCACAAAGGCAGAAAAAACAGAATTCCGATATAGGAAAGAACGCCTGCATTTGTGCCAAAATATTTCTTTCCTAATTTATAAAAGCCCACCGCCAGCAATTCCATGAAAAGAATGTTCACACCCTGAATTACGAGGTAGGTATGGTCCCCAAAAAATATTCGCAAAGGAAGATAAAGTATCATCAACCCGTTTTGAAACGGATATGCATACATATAGCCTCCCGGCTGCCATGTAGCATAATCGCCGTCCAGCAAATGCTGCATGGCCTCATACACCCTTGCCTGATCATGGATCATCTCAATATCCGTATTGGCCACGAATATGATTACAAGTACCAGCCAAACCAGAGTTACACCTCCCATGAGCGCCATACGTCTGTCCAGTATTTTTCTGACAAATTTACGGCATAAAAAAAACAGCCCCGTCATTCCCGCCAGCCCTGCCATAAGCAGCCATGGAAAATCACTCAGGTAATAAGTCCCTTCCGTATCATACCAAATAACGCATGTCGAAAAAATACTCAGCAAAAATAAATAGAAGCATATGAAACCAAAAATGCCAAATGCAATTGTCCTGCTGATGCGAGATACGCAATCCCCTGCTTTATCAATCATCTCTTCCTCCGATATACATTTTAATCATCCCTCCGCTGCAATTATACTGCAATAAGAGCCTTATATCAACTATTTCTTCCCCTCAAATTCATTGACAACGCAGTAGCAACATGGTAAAATTCATTCATAAACCAAAAGAGAGAGGCGGCGGGAAAACGGATATTGGCAGCGTCAATCAGATTTACTTGCTTTAATTCATGTTTCGGAAGGTATTTATTTATGAAAGTATTCGCTGGACAAAAGTAAGGAAATTTTATAGTCAAAAAAACAGAATATATTTACCTGAAGCACTATTAAAACAACAGCAACAGGCATTTAACAGTTTTATTAACAGAAACCAGGAACAGATTCACATCATTCTATTGATTTTCACCCCCCCAAAGACGTGTTGATATAGGCAGAAATCCATGCTTCCAGTTAATATTTACTGGG
>JAMPFR010000135.1:0-1171 GCA_023664365.1 Acetatifactor muris
TTTGCGCCGGGGTTGTCATTGCCATACCCTTCCAGAAGGTTGATGACGCCCCACACGGCAAGACCGCAGCCAATGGCGATCACGAGCACCTTTAACATATTGATTGCCGAATTTATAAATGTCATAAACACACACAGCCGGATTCCTTGCGCACCGCTTCCCCCGCAGGCTGCAGGACAAAAGAGCGTCTCCCGCTCCCAGCCGCAAAAAAGCTGCCATGTTTCCATGACAGCCGTAGAGAATCCGGACATAACTCCTTTCCCTTTATATTTGATTTTTACTGCATTGATTGATCCTGCGGGCATATCCCCACGGTGGGGGAACGAATCCTGATTTTCAATCTCTTTCCCCCTCGTTCTCTAAATATAGTCCCGGATTGACTCCTACTTCATGTCATTCCGGCTACACCCAAAACATCAGCATGATTTCAAACCTGTCATCCAGAGACAGCACCACTTTTACCTTGCCGCAGCCTTCCAGTTTCCCAAGCATCTGGTACATCTCCTTCTCGTCCGCCTCCTGCTCCATGCGCACAGGTACGCCATCCCTTCTCAGGTAAGCCACCTCCATTACCGTGTCAGTAGGCAAATAAGTGACAGCACCGCTCTCCTTCAACTCTTTCAGGCATTCCTCCGGGGAACCGCAACGGTCGATCACTTCCTGCGCCAGTTCATCAGGGCCGTCCCCTGTCACTACCTTGATCCCCCTTATGGATTCTTCCGTGAGGATTCCATGGAACTTCTTTCGCCTTCTGCAGATCAAAAACAAAAGCAGAATCCCCATAACGGCAAACAGCGCCCCGCCCAGAAAAGCCTCTGGCAGCGGACAGTCCCCGGTCTTAGGGGAACTCCTGTCAAATCCAGGCGGTGGCAGGATTGGATCATCCACATCTCCCGTCTTTGGTACATCATCATACTCCGGGGTCTCCGTAGATTTCGGCTCCTTCGTAGGCGTTGGTTCCTCCGTGGGTTTCGGTTCCTCTGTGGGTTCCGGCTCCTCCGTGGGTTCCGGTTCCTCTGTGGGTTCCGGCTCCTCCGTAGGCTTTGGCTCTTCCGTGGGTTCCGGTTCCTCCGTGGGCTCCGGCTCCTCCGTGGGATCCGGTTCCTCTGTGGGCTTCGGTTCCTCTGTGGGCTTCGGTTCCTCTGTGGGCTTCGGTTCCTCTGTGGGCTTC
>JAMPFR010000135.1:1271-4629 GCA_023664365.1 Acetatifactor muris
CGGTTCCTCTGTGGGCTTCGGTTCCTCTGTGGGCTTCGGTTCCTCTGTGGGCTTCGGTTCCTCTGTAGGCTTCGGTTCCTCTGTAGGCTTCGGTTCCTTCGCTGTCCCTACAATTACAACGCTGTCAGTCCAGCCGGCGTCATCATCCTTCTCCGTTACCACAATACTGTTTTCCCCAAGACTTACCCTGTCCTTATCCAGTACAAAACTCCCCACAAATGAATCCCTGTCCGGCACATGATAGGACATCCTGCCGCTATCCGGATCCATCAAGGTATAAGTATAAAACACGGTAAAATCAGACTTTTCCAGAACTGTGCCTTCCGTTTCTTCGCCCCTGGGGTACTCCGCCACAATACCGTCCCTGTGATTTCCGTATACATAAAAGGAATCCTCAAAACCGCCCGCCGTGACCGTGACTGTGTTCTCTCCTTTCCCAACAGTTTTTCTGTCCGTCTCAAACTCACCGGGGACAAGGGGCGCATCCCCTCTCACGCCTTCCTCTTTCGTGCCGTCATTATACTCCACTGTGTAAATGGGGTAGACCACCACATCCTCCTGCACAATGTCCGTCCCCTCCATCTGGCTCAGACGTGGATAGGATGCCTCAATGCCGGTCTGGCGCCGCCCGGTCTCCGCCTTAGCAACTCCTATGACCGTGACCTCCGCCGTCTTTGTGATCTCTTTCAAACTCTCCTGCATTTCCTCTCCATGGTTCCCATCATCCAGATAACGCCGCCCGGACGGGGTATAAAAAGGTCGCACATTCCCCCACAAATACTCCGGCACCGTATCGCTTTCATACACATTAAACACCAGGTCAGGAAAAGGGAACGCAGGATAAGGCTGCTCGGAAAGCGTCACCATTACGCCGTTCTCCCCCAAGGCAGCCGTGGCGGGTTCTATCTCAAAATCCTCTGCTGGGATGCTCCGGTAAAAGACATCCTTTTTCCCACTCTCATAGATTGATGTATAGGAAGCCCTGACTGAGATATCCTCCTTGCTGATCGCATTCCCCACAGGCACCTCTCCCCCGGTGTACTCCGCCGTAATCCCGGTCAACTCCCTCACTTTCGCCGCATTCCGGTAATACAGGTAAATGGTCTGCGATGGCTCCACCCTGTCCGAAAACCTTGCATGATACTCATCCTCCTTCCGGTTCCCTATGCCGAGAAATGTGTATTCCCGGTACGCCCCGCTCTCATCGTACCTCTGGATGGGCGTGTACCCTATACAGACAAAGTTCTCCGGGTCAGGGGTGGAAACCACCCCCGCACAAGCAGCCGCAAATTTCCCAAAGACCTGTTCTTCCGTGAGGGACTCACAGGACGGATAACTGACGCTGTAATTATACTTCACCGCCCCATCTTCCAGATAGACATACTTCTTCTGCACATACTCTCCCTCCAGCACATCCGCCACAGTCCTCCCGCTCTCGTAATACTGCTTGTATTCCGTCGTCCTTAAAATTTTCTCCGGGTTAGTCGGAAGCCCCCCGTCATCATTCCCAAAAGAAAAATCAATCACATAATGTACCACTGTGTAAGGCACTTGGAAAGCGTTCCTGCCTATATTTTCGTCCGTCAGGCTCACAGGCAGGTGTCCGATCACCACCCCAGGGCAGGCATAGAACGCCTCATCCCCCACGGCACACAGCCCCTCCGGGAACTCCGACAGTTCCAGCTTCCCACACGCCTGGAAAGCGTTGTTCCCCACCGCCGCTATATGGTTCAGGTCAACCCGCTCCAACTCACTGCAGCCAAAAAAGACATACTCCTCAATCTCCGCCACCCCGTCCGGGATACGGATATCCTTGACTGCCGTTCCCAAAAACGCCCTTGCGCCAATCTGTGTCACGGTACTGGGAATCTGCCCGATATCCAGTCTGGAACAGTTATAGAAGGATCTGTCACTGATCGTCACAAGTCCCTCCCTCAACTCCACTGATTCCAGAAAACTATCCCCGAAAAAAGCCGAGTCCCCTATCATAGTTACCACGCCGTCAGCCACCACCCGTTCAAGCCCCGGACAGCGCGCAAAAGCCCACTGCCCAATTTCCGTTATGGTACTGTCAAGGCATATGGTTCTCACATTTTCCGGAATGCCCGCATTTAATGCCGTTGAATTGCTGTACAGAATCCGTTCTGCCTTATAAGCGGGTGTGGCGATCTCCATACCCGGCTGGGAAAGGAACTGCCCCGACACCACCAGTAGCTGATCTTCTGCAAACCAATAACACCCTCCGCTCACGCCATGGTATCTGTCATCTCCCCATACAGATTCATCACGGGAAATCATACCGCTTATAACAGCATCCGCCTCCGACAGCCAGTAGGTTTTCCCATTATAAGAATATGTCCTGGGATCATACTGCTTTATAGTGGAAAGTTCTCCGCCAAAACTGCTCTCCACAATGCTGTAACCAAGGAGCTGCCATGCGTTAAACTGCACCGGCTCCCAGGTGCCGGAAGCTGCGCTGGGATAGTAGATATCCATGTCGGCGGCTTTTACATACTTTCCGCCCACCACAAGATCACATTCCTCTACTGCGCACTCGTCAAAGTCAATGCAGTTATATGACCTGTAAGAACTCTGCACTATCGCCTGGTGTGCATGGCTGAAGACGATCCCGGTTCCCTCTATGGTATAGGGCGCTTCCGCCGTAAAAAGCGCGGCACCGCCCCCTGAACCTTCTTCCGCAGAACCGTCCCACGCAGGTACACCATCCAGCGGATTCTCTCCCGCAAAGCTACCCCCCACAGGGTTTTCTTCTATCAAACCGTTTCCGGCTGAACTTCCCCCTGCTGAACCGCCCTCTCGAAAATCTCCGCCTTCCGTACTGCCCTGGCAGTCGCCGTCCGACACGCACAGCCCTTCTCCCGGCACGTCGTTTCCCGATACGCTCATTTCCTGCCCCTGCTCCCCAACCCGCGCCTGGACATCCGGGACAAAAGCCACATTTCCCAAAATAATAGCCGCGCATAAAAGCACGGCCAGCCTGTTTGCAAATCTGATCTTCATCCAATCTCCTCCTGCAATTTTTTTCTACTCTGCGCCCACATCAGCCGCATACACCTCAAATTCATCCTCCGCCTTTACCTTCAACCTCCGTTTCAGATACGATGCTACATCAAAGGTATTCTTTGGGTCAGCGTCCGACAGATACTTATACTGCGGATGCTTTGTAATATCATACTTATCACTGAAAAAAGGGCGGACACCCTGCACCTGCAGGATGCACTTGCTGTTATCCATGACCGCCAGTTCGTCCGGGGTCATAAGTTCCTTCCCCAGCTTCTGATAGTTCATGCCAAAACTGCGGTTTCGCCCTTTTGTATCCGAGGTATTGATGGTGTCA
>JAMPFR010000136.1 GCA_023664365.1 Acetatifactor muris
GAGGACAGATCCAGCATACGCTCCCTCAGTCCGTTTGCAAGGTCATTGACAAAATCCTGCGCCAACTGTTCCACCAAAGAAACCACATCAGGAGAATATGTGCCTGCCTTCCCCTCTAAAATGCTGTCAATATCGGTTTCATCCAGCAGAATGTCAAACTCCGAGTTTGCTTTTTTGCGGATCTGATTGTAAAGCACAATCACCCCATTTTCTAAGGAATCGCATACCGTCAAGTCCGCGCGCCCTGACCGCATCATCAGATAATCTGCCGTAAAGCCCCCGATATCCACGATCAGCACCTTGGGGCTGCCCATCAGGCTGTCCATCATGGTCGCAGCAGCGGCATACGCCTGTGGATAGCAGCGCACATCATCTATATAGACAGCATGAGTCCGGTTCCTATAAGTAAATTTTACCACACCCCTGTCCAAAAAGTACCGGGTAAATGCCTTATTCTGCGCCCCATAATGCGCAGGCGGCAGACCTACCGCAAGCTGGATGCGCTGCGTGTTCTCCCCGTATATCCCCTTTGCCTGAAGTTCCTGCGCGATCCCGAACAGGGTAAGGATAAAGAAACGGTCATCCTCCGTCTTGTCCCTCTTATACGGAATGCGCTGGTTTGACAGTGTATAATACCTGTTCTGGTACATCAGTATATCACTGCCAAAGGGCTTTGTGATACTCTCTGCCAGCCCTGACACAAAGGGCGGTCGGCAGGCGGTTTTCATTTGCTTGTTTCCGTGGTCGATTGCAATTAACATAGTTTTGTGCCTCCTTTTTTCGTTTTATACATATCCTTTACGCATGGATTACGCTTTTTTCAACAAAAAAACAGCGAACCACCATTCCGTGATCCGCCGTTTCTTTGTTTTAACTATTTTGTTCTTCCTCATGATATTCCGCAATATACTGGCTTCCGTCTTCCTCCGTAACCACTGCAGGATACCTTACTTTATTGCCCGCCAATACTAATGTATTGGCTGCAAAATCTGCAATTTCCCCAATGAAATACATATCCCACTCAAGGTTCTCATTTTCTGTCAGAGTCTTGCACATTTCGTACACCGCATCATATACTTCATCAACCCGTTCGCTTTGCTTGTCGCTCAGCTCTACCTCTTTATCCGTCTTAAATGAACTTCCACATTCAGGACAGATGGTAAAACTGCCCTCGGCATTCTCACAGACTTTTTTAAGATGAAATTCATAGCCGCAGTTCAAACATTTTACGATATTCATTTGTCTTTTCTTCCTCCTTATCCCTGGTTTGCCATTCCATGCAATCTGCCTGTATGTAACCCGAATTGGTTATCAAGTGTGCATACTGTAGTATGCCTTCCGCAGATCCTCCGGCCCGTGCAGGATGATCCCTCCGCAGATTCCGGCTCCGCCTATGCGCTCTTCCCGAAAGAAAAAGCTGTATGGAGCGCAGCTGTCATCCACGATCCGTATCTTCACTGCATCCGGCCACTGAAAATGGCGGTCCAAAAACTTCCCAAGTTTTCTGCGAAGTCCTTTTATCCGGGCTATCTTTCCCAGATTGCCCCTGCTGCCAAACTCTATGACAGGCCTGTGATTCTCCGAAATGGATAGCCTGCAGCAGTTTTTTCCACCCTCACGGATGCTTTCGTCAATACAATCCATGAAATCCTGATAGATGATGGAAAATCTCTCCAAACGCCCTGTCAGCTCATCTCCGCTGCTGTTCAGCCAGGTGATCTCGATTGTCAGGACATCTTCTCCCTCCGGATTCCTGTGCAGATACATCCGCGAATAGGAGTAACCGTCGGCGCTGAGAAGTTTCTGTCTTGCTTTCAGATCATCCAGCTCCCTGCGCCATATCACAAACTGCCTCGATCTCCCATATTTTCTGGAATAGGTTCTCAGTGAAATGAAATCCCCCTCTGCAGAAATTTTTATCATGGTCCTTTCCATACCCTGGTCTCTCCTTTCTTATGCCACCTCCATCAGATCCTCTGTCAGAACATCCACTAGCAGCCGCCCTGCAAGGTCTCCGGTATTGATGACAAGCTGCTTTTCCCTCATTTCCGCAAATTCCTGCTCCCGCAGGCTGTGGCTGATCTTTGCAAGTTCTTTTTCCTCGCCGGTGATCCGCTTTGACACTTCTTTCTGCCATTTTTTCAGGAACTTTGTGGCATCTTCAATGTCTGCCTCCTGCCTGTCGTACATAGTGCGTTTCTGGCGTACTGTCCCGTCAGGCTCGATCTCCAGGGTATAATAGGCTTTTTCCGGGCTGGCGCTGCGGCGGAGAAACAGGACATAGCTTTCCCTGCGCTCGATCCTCTCCCAATAACGGTCGCTGCTGCCTACACAGTGATGGAGGTTCTCGCCCTCCTGCAGGATGTCCTCAATACAGCGCGGACTTACCACCATATAATTTTTATCGCTGTATTCATAAATATCTTTGACGGATTCATAGATCTGCTCCACATGGGGGTAATTTTTCAGGATCTCACCTGCCTTTATCGCCATCGATTTGCTGTGGCACCTCTCTACCAGCTCATCATGCCGCTTACACAGCTTGTTTACCCGGTAGATGATGGCATCCTGCGTATCCATGTGGAAACGCTCCGCCATTGCCAGATAATCGCTCCATGTTGTCAGGACTTCCTTGCTTTTCATGCCGTTCTCTTTCATCTGCCGCCTTACATAGTTGTAAATCTGCACCATGCTCATACGGTTGCTGATGAATTTCAAATCTCCTACGGTGATACCCTCCCCGCAAAACCAGCTTATCACATGGTCGGGCAGCAGCTTTCCCGTCGCTTTCTCATACTGCAGCCATTTCAGGAACTGGGTGCCGCCGTTGCACTGGCGCAGCCTTGCCAGCTCCTGGGAATCTATGCCCAGCAGTTTCTTTAAGTCGCCAAACAGACGGTTCTTAAAACAGTCCTCAACAGAGTATCTTCCGTACATACACTCCATTGCCAGAGTGCCAAGCCCGGCTTTCGCCAGGCGTTCCAGTTCCGGGATGCTCTGCCATTTCGCCAGGTATTTTTCCGGATCTATCTTTCCTGCCAGGGCAGCCATTTCCACCAAACCGGTCTTACGCAGTTCCTTTTTCGCAAGATCCGGCAGAGTGCGCCCATACATACGCCCCTCATAAGTCGGGGAGTAGTAATAATAGTAATAGAATGACTTTGTATAACGCTGCCCAAGAGTGGTCTTGATCCATCTTGTTTCCGTATTCTTATACACGCCCCATGAATAAGCCCGCAATTCATATCCGTCCTCGTCCAGAATAACACGCCGGACCTCTGTGAACTGGCACTCTGTATTATGGTAGTCTTCCCGTCTGTATGACCTGCTCCCTTCAAATCCGCGGATCATCACGCCGTCCTCACAGCGCTGCAGCAGATACATATGTGCCGTATCTGTCCTCACGACACCTGCTGCCTTGCCCTCAGACTTATAGACAATCTTATGGCGGCAGCAGGGACAGGTTCCCTGTTTGCCGTGTTTCGGATGTTTGATCGGAACCGGCTTTTCACAGTAGGTACAATAGCCTTCTGTAACCCCTCTGCGGTCATAGCGGTAAAAAATGTAATTCTCCGGAATCCCGACTTTTGACACCCATTTCTCCCAATCCCTGGGAAGTTCAGGGGTCTGTTCCATATCCAGATCCCACGGATCGGTCTCCCGCCTGTGGCGCTGTTTCAATTCATCCGCCCTGATCCGGATCTGGTACTCCAAAATGCCCTTATATCCCCCGCTGGACACCCCAAGGTATCTCTTAATGGTCCGGGCGCCTTCCGGATTGATCCACCTCTTTTCAGAGTAGATCACATATCCCGGCCACGGAAGCATATCCAGCTTTGCCGTCAGCCACTTCTTCATCCGCCTGTCATAAGTCAGGAATTCTCCTGTCTGATTGTTGATAAATAATTCATAGACAGGCATGGCCGATTCCATCCGCATATATTCCGGCAGGAAAAAAGCCACTTTCAGGATCCCGTTTAATACCTGGCAGCGCATATAAATCCCGTAGGTGTAGCTTTCCCTCACATAAGAATATAGCACTTCCCTTTTTATGGTGTCATCTGCCGCCATCCGCATCATTTTTGGGGTAGCCTTTAATGTCCGTAATCTTAACAGCTCTCCTTTTTTCATAAATATAAAACCTGCCTTTCCTTTAAGTTTACATCATACCATTTGCCCGGCATGATGCCTGCGCCATCCACAGAGGTGAGCGCAACCTGCTCTACTATTCCTGTTTCCGCATTCTCCCTGGCTAATGCCAGGATATCCCCGATCTCTCCCTTTGCCACGGGGTCCATGCCCCGTACAACCGCGTACCCGCCTTGTGCCTCCGCCCTGTCTTTTTTTACATGGCGGCTCCATTCCCGCAGGGGATGGTCTGCCATAAAGGCCAGACCATGCAGGAAAAACTCCCTGCGGGTTAATTTTTTTAAGACGGTCAGCTCTGTGCAGGAAATCTTCGAGTCAACATCATCCTCGTCAATATCCCCTCCC
>JAMPFR010000137.1 GCA_023664365.1 Acetatifactor muris
TTTTTACCGGGAAATCAGCCTCCACCTTGACATAGCGGAATCCCATATATGTCTTGGTGGGATGGTAACTGTTTTTTCCATCCTTGCAGATATAAACAATCTGCTGCCGGACCGGCCTGCCCCATGCCTGAAAATTATCCGTGGTAAAGTTTCCATTGCCGTCCAGCGTCTCACCGTGGGTCAGGACGAGTTTCTGCCCAGCTTTCCCCTCAAACTCAAAGCTGGCAAAACCTGCAATATTCTGTCCGAAATCCAGAACCGTCTCCCCGGCAGGCGTCCGAAGGATCTCTGGCATAAAAAGTTCATGAGCCGTCACCGGTACTGTGTCACGGCAAATCAGGCAGCCAAAACCAAAGTCCCGAACGGCGGGTTTATGCCAAGTCATGGTATTTTCTTTTCTCGCATCATAATACTCCCCGGCCATCATGTCATTTGCCCCAAGCGGACCATCAATGGACGCATCCCAGCTCTCATCTGTCATGACAACGGGTATATCATCTATCTCCAACTGCGCAAGCAGGGCAATGTCGTCTCCATATACATGGCGATACTGCCGGTACCCCATAGAACCCCGGTACCATCCGGCTCCCAGCGTAGCCTCAATAACATTGCTTCCCATCTTCAAATATCCGGTCACATCAATGGTTTCCACCATCAAGCGGCGGTTATACTGGGAAGTTCCCGGCAATAACTGTGCATCCGTGATTTCCCGGCCATTCAGCCGGACATTTACAATACCGTGTGCAGTCACATACAATCTCGCCCTGCCAAAAGGCTTATCGATCCTGAACTCCTTTTTGAGATAAGCGCCGCTGTCATATGTACGCAGGTCAACACCGGGAAGCATCAGCTTATCCCTCAGATTCCAGAGAAATTTTTGAGTGAAAGATTTCCCCGGAACCTCCGGGTCAATCCAATGCGCTTTCCATTGATCCTGACCAATCCCTGTTGTCACGGCAATTTCAGTGATTTCAGAAACGCTGCCTGCTTCATCGGTTACTCTCAATTTTACAATATAGTCCGTTTTGTACGCAAGTTCTTTACCAGACTGCCAAAACATGGCGGACGTCTGCACAATACCGCTGCTCTCCACGAGCTTGCCATCCAACAGAATCTCAGCCTCGTAGGATGCCTGCCTGCCATTTCCAGCCAGTGTCCATGTCAGTCTGATCGGCGAGACCGAGATTCCAAACGGTTTCTCCAGATGATTAACCTGCAAACGGTCGATGCGAAGCATATTTCTTCCTTCTTTCTCCGTTACTTTTCTACCACCGTCAGCTCTATTTTAACCGGTTTCATATCCTTACTTGTAACAGTAACCGTCACGTCTCCCGCATCCACTCCTGCTCTGACTACTGCCAACAGGCGACCCCGGTAGCTATCGAACGTATTGCTGACATATCGTTCATCCGTCTTGCACAAGGCACTGCCAAGACCCTGCAGCATGGCAGCGCCCTCTACCTTAACCGTAACAGGCTGCTCAATATAGGGAATCAGTTCCCCATTTTCGTCCGTAAATTCGATCGGCAGATAACAAAGGGACTGTCCATCTGCTTTTAAGACCATTTTGTCAGGCTTCACGGACAATTTTATCTCCTTGCCGCCAGTGCATAAACTGTGCCGGGAGATTTCCCTGCCGCTCCCATCCAGCGCAACAGCCGTCAGTGTCCCGGGTGCATAGGCTGTCTTAAAAATCGTCTTATATTTCTTGATAGGCTTTGTGCCGATTTCCCTGCCATTCAGCTCCAAGCGTACAGATGCAGCGTCAGCATATACCTCCACAACGGCTTTTGTTCCTTCGTAGCCATGCCATGTCCAACTATCAATGGCATTGGTAAACTGCCATGCGCCGGTGGATGGCTTTTCGCTTGCGTGGTTTAAGGGGCGCACCCCGATAAAAGGCGTTTTTCGCAGCCCCCATACTGTCTGCATGAAATACATTGCCGCCAGCGGTTTACCCGTAATATCGATCATACCCTGACCGGCCAGCAGAGGCAGACCCTTGTAGGAATGATAAGTCCAGTCACCAATACAAGCCTCGCCCAGATAATCCCACGCAGACCAGACAAAATCCCCCAGTACTTGGGGATGCTTTTTTACCCGCTCCCAGTTGTAGGGCAGGTCTGCCGCCATGGTTTCGCTTCCAACCATCAGCCGGTTCGGGTAATTCTGGGTGTCTGCATCATAGCGGGAAGCAGCATAATTCAGCCCAAGAACATCCAACCCATCGGCGGCGCCCCTACATGCCTTGTCGCCCTTTTTCCCGGCAGCCATATAGAACATCAGGCTTCCCAGCTTCCCAGCCATGGCATTAAAGAACGCGGAACCAGTCTTCTTTTCCTTATATCCGCCCTTCTTCGGCAGGGGTTCGGGCTTGTACTCGCCCTTATCCTTGTAAACTCCAATTCCCATCATGGTATATACATTTAGCAGCACATTTACCCCCGCAGTGACGGGACGGGTGGCGTCAAGCTCATGGATGTAGTCCGTCAGCATCCGGCAGGTATCCGCACCCTTTGAGGAAGCTGTTTCAGAGACTTCATTTCCATGGGAATACATAATGACACAAGGATGGTTGAAAGAAGCATTCACCATGGCGGCAATATCGTTTTTCCACTCTGCATCAAACCATCTTGCATAGTCATGGTAAGTCTTTGGAACATACCAGCCATCAAAAGTCTCGTTCATCACATACATCCCCAGCTTATCGCAAATGTCCAAGGTAATCTGCGATGCAGGATTGTGGGCAATGCGCAGGGCGTTGAAGCCGTTTTCTTTCAGAATGGAAATACGGCGGTATTCCGCATCCTGAAAATCACAAGCGCCCAGTACGCCGTGGTCGTGATGGATACAGCCGCCGCGGAGCAGGATACGCTGCCCATTTACCCGCAGACCCTTCTTGGCATCCCACTGAAGGAGACGGATACCAAAAGTATCACACCGCTCCTTCCCATCCTTGCGGGTCACGCAGGTATAGAGGTTCGGCGTTTCCGCAGTCCACAATCTGGCATTGGGGATAGTAATTTCACCAGGCGCGCCAGATGCCACCATCGCTTCGCCATCGAATATCTCTACCGCATCCGCATCGGCAGTTACCAAAATCACGGCCGGTTCATAAGATTTTGTGGTAATTTGGGGCGCCTCTAGTTCATCGATCAGTAAACTCACCGGACGGTAAATACCAGAACCGGAATACCAACGGCAGTTCGGCTCCAGGGAATTGTCCACATCCACACGCAGACTGTTTTCCCCCGCCCGGACCGCATCGGAAATATCCAGATCAAAAGCTGTATATCCGTACCTGTGTGCACCCGCCTTTTTTCCGTTGACAGTAATAGTGCAGTTCTGATACACGCCCTCAAAATGCAGAACAATCTTTTTTCCAATGTCCCCGCTGTTTATCGTAAGCACTTTTTCATAGGTGTATTTCCCGCCGGGAAAGTAGCCGGAATTAACGCCATTTCTGCAACTGCTGTCCCGCTGTTCTTCCAGCATAGCGTCATGGGGAAGATTGACAGGTTTTCCATTACAGGTCCAATTCAGATTCAGTTCATATTTCATAACAAAAGCCTCCTTTATCGCTTCCGCGGATAAACCGACAGTTTTATACATTTCCCATTATACGATAATTTTAGCAGATAGATTTTGATTTGTAATGCAGAATTGACCATAATATTGTAAAATAGGCTTTTGAAAATAGGTATTTTCCAATTATTGTTTAATTAGAATGTTCCCGACGGTATTTTGCCGGAGTAATGCCATACATTTTTTTGAATACATTTTGAAAATAAGGCTGGCTGGAAAAGCGGAGGTACTCGCTGATTTCCGCCAATGGTTTATCCGTATATTTCAGCAGCATCTTCGCTTCCCGCATACGGCACTCGGTCACATACTCCCCCACGCTTTTTCCGGTTTCCAGCTTGAACCGCCTTTCCAGATAAGATTTTCCCCGGTTGATATGGTCCGCTATGTCCTGGACAGACAGACCATCGTTCAAATGCGTACCAATATACTGAATGCAGGCATAGACCTCATCGGAGATTCCAGCGGGCAGCCTAGACTGCCGCACCCGATTGGTGAAATCCAGCAGCATATTGTATTGCAGGTTTTTAATGGTTTCTAAGGACTGGAGACGTTCACACTCCTGAATGTAGGTATCCATCAGATAATATGCCTGCTCGACATCCATGCCACCGGGAATTGCCCCCATCTTCCCGACAATAGTCACAGTTCCCACAAAAACATTCTTCGCCTGCCGCAGCGGCGTGTCTGCCAGCATACCTTCCACCAGCCTTTGGTTCTCCGCGGTGTTCTGCAGAAAACGCCGCATCTGCTCCGGTTCGCCCTGCCGAACCAGCTCCAGCATCTGCTTTTCAAAAAAATAAGTCCCATGCTGCTGACGCTCATCCCGCGCCTGGTAGGTCACTTC
>JAMPFR010000138.1 GCA_023664365.1 Acetatifactor muris
TGCGTGGAAGACAACCTGGCAATTCTGTTGAATGCTTTCGACAGCGATACAATCCAAAAATGTTTAGAATCTGCATCTCTTGCCGGAAAGTAAGGCTTACTTGAAGTGCGCCTGCTTTCCGAATAGTTTCGCATATTATCTGCCGGAGCAGCACAAAACAAACATAAAACAAAACCGTTGTAAAGCCTGATGTTTTCCAAGCATTACAACGGTTTTGTCAATATAAAAAGTACAACGACCATTTTACCAGTTCTGCCCAAGTGCCTGCCTCATATTACCTACATGTAATGCACATCCATCGCCGAAGCCTCTTTCGTTACGTACATTCTGGTAAATCCAGCGTCCCTCATCGCCTATAACAGTCTCATCCATTTCCTCCGAACCGTTCAGCAGCATACCATTGTAGACATAATAGCCGTTGATATACAGGGGTTCCCCATTGAAAAAGCACAGATCAAACCAATTATCCTGATGGTGCGCACGTATCATCTGGTTCCCCAAAAGACAATAATATACTTTACCTCCGGGTGCGCCATCGCTCCTATAGACCATGATATACTTTTTGTCCATATTGGGTGCCTGTACGCTTTCTATTGACTGAATAGCCGTAACGCCAGCCTGCATAATTGGCAAAAGCGCTTCCGAAATCTCCTCCCTCGTCACCAGAGCAGCCACTTCTCCCGTCCCATAGGGATCTACAAGTTCCATGATTTCTTTGTACTGCGCTATATAAGCATTCGCGGCAGACTTGTCCGAATACACTGCTCCATAAATTTTACTCAGGGCATCCGTCTGCAGAGCCAGCAGATACAATTCCTTCTTGGCTTCCTGTCCATATTCCTCCAGATGAATCCCGCCATCTCCCACCATATACCTCAGCAGACATAGATTGACATATTCATCCCATACATCCTCCTGTTCTCCTACCAGTTCATTGTAGAAATCGGTTCTGGCGCCCATAGCCGAAGCCGCATCCCTGGCTTTCAGCACAGCCGTCTGATAGGCCTCGCCAAAGGCCACGTTCGCCTTCTGCATATTCTCATAATAGCTGTCGCTTCCGGCAATAGTCGCCGATGTCAGCCAGTTGAGCACGATACCGTAAGGTGTATATTTTGCAATCTGCCCGATAGCATTCTGCTTCTTATTAAGCTCCCTCGCGTCGCTGATTCCCTTGTTGTCATACTGTGCCTCAAAATTTTCTACACTGTAATTTAAGATTCCCTCATATTCCTCGCTGACCTGCTGCAGCTGGTTCCGATATTCTTCCAGCGCATCCTCGACGTCCGTCCCGCTCTCTATCCAGCTTTCCGTCTCAGTAATAGCAGCCTCCACACGCTCCACCGCCGCGGCCAGAATATCATATTTCGCATTGTTGTCCAACAGCTGCTCTTCCGGTGTCAGAGCCGGCTTTTCTTTGATATATTCCAGACTCTGTGCAGTTCCGCGTCCGCCTGTCACTGCCAATTCCGCGCTGACTTCTGGATTTACGATGTCGCCTTTTTGACTCAACATCTCTATCATAATTTCATTGTACAGGAATCTCTTGTATAAAAGTTCCATCTTGTCATAATGGGGTTCCCAGTTGAAATAAGATGCCCCTCCGAACTGGAACAGGGTCCACATGGCATTCCCGAACAGAGAATACTGGTACATCACCTTCGCGATTTCTTCCGATGTAACCATATCCCGTTCCAAAAAGGCCTTCAGCTCTGCCGCAGCCGCGCTGGCGCTGTCCGTAATTCCCTGGAACAGAGCTCCCGGAGATGCATCGTAAGTCGCGATTCCCATCAAATCCCCTATCAATCCCCCGGTTTTCTCATCCGCTTTGCCCATAAGATATTCTTCCAGCGAATCATATTTAGACATCTCCTGAACCACGCCGAGCATGCCCAAGCTGGCTTCATTCAGGATGTCGAAAGTGAACTGCTGCACCTGGTCCTGAATCCGCGCTACAACACCGATTGTCACGGAAGTGGCCGCTTCCTCCAGTATATCCGTCAAATTTCCGCCGCTGTCATAGGCCGAAAGCGCCCCTTCCACGCCATTCTTCAGGATTTCCTGTACCTCCGGGGAAGCGATATCGTCAATCACTCCCTGCACATCAACGGCAGAGCTTATGGTACCCATGACATAATCCCCATAAGCCGCCATCACATCATCTCCGGTAGTAAATCCGCTGGGCACCGGACAGCCTAAGCTTCCCATAACTACAGTCTTTATTTCTACCGCTAATAACGTATTCTCTTCATAGCACTGCAGGATTTTACTTTGTATCAGCTCCTGCACCTCTTCTTCCGACAGACCCTTTTCCAGCTGTTCGTAGCGTTTCGCCTGATCCCGCAGCTTTTCGTAGGCATTCCAGCGAAGCTCCAGCGTCAGCTCCTGTTTCTTTACCTCCGCATCACTCCTGTCTGCTTTTGGCGCAGATTCTTCCGTTGATTCCGGCTGTGTCTCTTCTCCTGCTTGCTTCTGAACATCTTCACTCTTTACCGTATTTTCTCCGGATTCCTGCTGTACGGCCATGCCCTCCGCAACAGTCTCGCCGGCTTGTTCCGCACAACCTATCATAAAGAAAGAAATCATCAGGGCTGCAAGCATCGCAGCTTTTTTACGCATTATCATAACCATGCCACCTTTCCGCAGTCTGCATAGGTACTTGTTGCGGACATTGCATGTCCACAATGTCCATGGTACATGTCCCATTATTCCGCCGGCGCTCCATATTCAAAAAAACCTCCGCTCCAATAGGAATTCAGAACGCCAACTTCAATTCCTGTGTACTCTATCACATAAGCATCCATATCCTGCTTAACTGCCTGACTTAATACATAGTCATACATGGAGAGACTCTCCGACTCACTGTTCTGGTATTCATTCACTTTCTCTGCCCGCTCCAGCAATCCGTCCCCATTATAGCTGAACTGATACAGTGCCAATCCATCTACGCTGATTTGTATCAGTCTGCCTTTTTCATCGTAATCATAGACGGCACTCCTGCTGTCGGTTCCTATCCCGAAATCTTTCGTGGACAGGCTGCCATCCTCATTGTATTCGCAGATCAGAAAATAAGCCATCTTTCCGCCGTTATAGCATGTACAGATCGTCCAGTCTCCGTTGGCGTTATATCCATCGTACTCTTCATAGTTTCCGTCATTGAACTCTATTTTTAAAATATTGCCTGCAGAATCACGAGTGATTTGGACACTATCGCCGCTTTCATCTGACGCGCCAATCAAATTCCCATTTTCATCATACACATAGTCCGTTCTATAGGGAAGAGAAGCCTGTGTGCCGCTAATAATTGCGGTCAGGAAATTGTCCTGGTTAAATTGATATATGTCGGTTGACTTATTCTCATCATTCCGAACGGCCGTCACCGTCAGGCCTCCCTGCGTTTCATAGGTAAATTCTACTACATCCCCCCACATTTCATCGGTCCGGCTTACCACCCTGTTTTCTTCATCATATTCATAAGTATATTTTCTTCCCAACGCGCTGCCATCGGTTACCGCCTCCGTTGAACGAAACAGAGGCCTCTGTACCAGTTTACTTTTATCGGCATACATTACAGAAAAATATGTTGAATGATAAGTGCTTTCAAAAGACTCATCTGTTATTCCATAGATTTTCTTGCCCTGCGCATCTGTTATGTACTCTATAGTTGTAGTGATTGGCCTGCCGTCATAACTGTTCTCTACGCTCTTTACAAGCACTCCCTCTTCATCAAAGAAATAATCTACTCCCGTACTTCCGTCCCAATTTGGTACCGATACCTTTGACGGATACGTTCCCTGCCACAAAGAAGCCTTTTCTTTCTGCCCCGCCGACTCTTTCCCATTCTCCTCGGGTTCTGAGGATTCCGGCTCCGATGTACTCTTCTCGGATTCTGACGACTTCGGTTCCGACGTACTCTCCTCCGATTCTGAAGACTCCGATTTCGGCGTGCTCTCCTCCGATTCTGAGGACTCCGGTTCCGGCGTACTCTCCTCTGCTTTCGATATTTCCGGCTCCGGCGTACTCTCTTCCCGTGCCGCAGATTGCTCTGTGCCGCTGCCTTCCCCAGCTTCACCGCATGCAGATAACGCCAGCATTCCCGCCACAAGCAGCCCGGCTGTCTGCCAGATTTTCTTCCAATTGTTCATTTTCCTCTCTCCTTCTCCCAAAATAAATCAGAAAACAAGCTTCCTCCACTCGCATCTTACAGATACTTTTATTATACCCCCCCGGAAGAAATGTCAAGCTTTTGTTTTCTCATTCATGCAGTCCTTCCTTTGGTCCTTCCTTTGGTCTGCAGGATTTTTCAAAAAATTCTGTCCGCTGATTGAAAAAGAACCAAATAGGTGATAAAATTAATTTTAATCTCTGCCAATGGCAGACGATACA
>JAMPFR010000139.1 GCA_023664365.1 Acetatifactor muris
ATTATGAGGTTTGTGGCTGCTTTACAACTTCTCAACTGTCAAAGACGGGAATATAGATTGGAATGCAAGTATTATTCACTTCTCTTTTAATTCCGCCAGCGCTTCCCCGATATCGGCGTCCAGACAGACAGCCCGGCTTCTGATCTCATCAGGGCAGACCGCCTCCCCAAAATTGATGGTCGCATAAATCGCTTTGCTGTTCTTTGCCGTCATCCGCCAAAACGGATATTTGATAATAACCGGGGTGTTATAACCAACGCCAAGCTCCAGATACAAAACGCTCAACGCCTCCCGTGTCCGCAGAAAAGCCGCATAACGCTCCGCCGCCAGATGCCATCCCTCGTCCTCAACAAAGGTATCATCCGAACGCAGATTCATCGTAAGCAGCTTTCCGCAGTGCGGACATCGCGGAATCAATTCTGACGGTATTGTCATTTTTAATATCGTTCCCTCCGGAGTCTCCAGCGCACCGTTTTCCCCGATCACATAGCCCTGGGCTTGCACCATCTCACATATGACATCCCGGTTCGGATAGGTTTCCTTGTGACATGGCTCGCTGCACTGGAACAGACCGTAATCTCCCTGCGTATAGAACAGGCGTTTTTTGTCAAACCCTGCCTTCTGAAAACAATGATCCACATTTGTGGTAAGCACAAAATAATCTTTATCCTTTATAAGTTGAAACAATTCCTCATAGACCGCTTTGGGCGCATCCATATAGCGGTTGACATAGATATAACGGCTCCAATATGCCCAATACTCTTCCATCGTCTGATAGGGGTAAAAACCGCCTCTATACATATCATGAAAGCCATATTCCGCCTCAAAATCGGCAAAATATCTGCGAAACCGCTCTCCGGAATACACAAAGCCCGCCGATGTGGAGAGTCCTGCGCCCGCACCGACCACCACGGCGTCGGCATTGTCCAGAGCCGCCTTTAAACGCTGTAATTTCCTGTTATCCAAATATTTTCCCATTGATTAAGCCTCCTGCGTTTGCCCTGCGTCATGTTATTCTGTACCTCATGCTTCTCTGTCATACTGTAATTATTCTAACGCACTGCCGGACAGAAAAAAAGTACGCACTTTTGGGTAACTGACCGCTGCTTTTGACTGCATCTTTTGACTTCATTTTGATTGCGCTTTCGTAGCATATACAGTATAATCAGCATGTAACATTCATTTTGAAAGTATTGGAAGGCGAGGTTTGCCATGAAAACAAAAGCGGAATTGCTGCCGGAATGTCCTGTAGCCATAACGGTATCCTTAATCGGAAATAAATGGAAGCTCCTCATTATTCGCAATCTGCTGACGCGCCCGTGGCGTTTTAATGAATTACAGAGGGATTTGGACGGCATCAGTCAAAAGGTACTTACCGACAATCTGCGTTCTATGGAACAGGATGGCATTATCACCCGCACCGTTTACCCGGAGGTCCCGCCAAGAGTCGAATATGCCTTAAGTGAACTGGGCGAATCCATGCGCCCCATTCTTGACTCCATGCAGAAATGGGGAGAAAACTACAGGACTTTGCAGCTCTGATCCAGCGCCCTATGGGCTGCCACAATTGACAGAAGGGTGGTTTGAAGAATGAACATTAAGATTTTGCCCGCCTATGATGCACTCCCGGAAGTGCGCGGGCTGTTCTCGGAATACACCGACTTATTGGTGCGGGGCGACGCCGATTTTGCAAATTATCTTGCCATACAGAACTATGACGCAGAATTAGAACATTTAGAGACAAAATACGGCCTCCCCCACGGAAGGCTGTACCTGGCCTACTGTGAAAACTGCGCTGCTGGCTGCATCGCCCTGCGGAAGCTGGACGAACAGAACTGTGAGATGAAACGGCTCTATGTACGGCCGCAGTTTCGGGGACAACATATCGGAAAACTGCTGACCCGGCAGGTTATACTGGATGCCGGAGAAATCGGCTATTCCCATATGCTGCTGGACACCCTGCCCTTTCTGCAAAGCGCAATCCGACTGTATCAAAATCTGGGATTTTATGAAATTTCTAAATGTACGGTTTATCCCTGTCCTTTGCGTTCCGTACAGTGCATTTTCCGGGGCTTTTCCCATATCCGATATTTTATCATGGTTTATTTCAATCCCTTATCCGTACCGAAATTTGTACCAGAATTTGCATAAAAAAGAGCCAGTACCAATGCCTTGCGTGGCGGTGGTGCTGACTCTGGCCTTAACAGATTTTGATTTTGGCGCCGAGGTCTTTCATGGTCTCTTGTATCTTATCGTCCGTGGCATGAGCGTAGATGTTCATGGTGGTCTTGATGTCCTTGTGGCCCATGATTGCCTGGATCACTTTCACATTGCTTTCATTCTCGCAGAACCGGGTACAGAACGTGTGCCGGAGAACATGAGGGGAGAAGTCCGGGAGCAATTCCGGTTCCCTTTTCTCTTTCGCTGCCCGGTCCGTTTCCTTGCCATTGTAGGCATTCACAATCCGGGTAATGATGGCATTTAGCCCGGTTTGCATATAGGGCGTTCCTGCAGAAGTATGGAAAACAAAGTCCGTATATCCGTCAATCGTGGCCGTTCCGTGTATGCCAGTCATAAAGTCATATTGCCGTTGCAGGAGCAGTTGCTTTCTCAGTTCCGGGAGGATCGGGATTTCCCTAATCCCGCTTTTTGTTTTCGGAGTGCTGACGTGGAACACTCTTTTGCCGTTCACTCTGGAATAATTCATAATGTGGTTTATGCTTATGACATTCCTTTTCAGGTCAATGTCTTTCCAGGTTAGCCCGGTCAGTTCCCCTAACCTTACCCCGGTACCCAGGAAAAAAGCGAACATAGGCAGATAGACCTTGTATTTCTTGCTGGAGGATAGAAAGTCAATAAAGATTTCCTGTTGTCTCACGCTCAGAGCCTGTCGGTGCTGTGGTTCCTTATGCTCGATTTTCTGAAACGCATTGATGGCGGGATTTTCTGTTATCAGTCCGTCATTCTGTGCGTCCGAGAGGGAGCCGTAGATAATGATATGCACATTATGTATCGTGGCTGTGGCAAGCCCGTTCTTTTCGCCCAGTTTCTTGTAAAGCTCAATGATGTGTATGCGCTTGATTTTGGAAAGCTGCATTTTCCCCAGCGGGCTGTCCTGCACATAGTATTCCCATTCTTTCATGTACCGGTCCCTGGTTGTCAGTTTCAGATTGCCCTTGTATAAGTCCATCCATTTACCGAACCATTCATTGAGGGTTATCTTTGTCGGGTTGCTGTAGATGCCGTTCTGGAGTTCTGATTCCTTTTGGACGATTTTCTTTTTCAGTTCGTTCAGGTCATTGTCGGTAAGCACATACTGATGCCCGTCAATCATTTTCCTCCAGATGTAGCGCTGATCTGATTTCTGGCTCACATTCGGGGGAAGGACTCTTCCCCGGTGATCCTTTCGGTTTTTTCCTGCCATATGTCAATTTCCCCCTTTCAAATATGCCTGGCTATTTCTTGCAGTTCACTTTCCTTTGGGTTGCCGGGATTGAAATTCTCTATGCCGGCCTTTTCTCCAAGCTCTGCAAAACTTTCCTCCCAGGTCTTGCCCTGGCCCATTCTGTGAAGTATGTACCGGACAATCTTGCCGATATATTCCGGATTTTTCTTTGCCATATCCCTGTCCTTTCCGGGCGGGGCCGGGGCGGTTAGCCCAGGCACTCGCTCATTAAATTCATTGCCATTCTGAAGCCGAGGATAAAGCCCGCCTTTTCGGATTCCCTGGATAATGCTATCGCCTTGTCAAATGCTGTCTGGCCGGATGCCTGGTTGATAAGCGTTGCCTTTTCCAGTTCGCTCATGGCTGTGTCCTGTCCTTCGCTCAGTGGCGTTTCCTCGCTGTAGCTTGCCTTGTAGCTCTCAAAGAGCTGTTCGATTGTTGCGGTGCCGTTGATTGCCTTTCTCATGGTGAAATCCTCCTTTGCTCGCTATACTTTCGCTGCGGAGGATTCACGCTCTGGCAAATCCCCCGGTGCCGGGTGCTGGCCCGCCCTTTCCGGGCGGAGCCGTTTGCCTTATGCTATCGTGAACCGTTTGCTTGCGGACTGTTTTGTGAACTGTTCGTAGATATCCGGGAATGTCGCTCTCAATGCCTTGCTGTCAAGCGTGTTGCTGATGATCGCTTTCCAGCGGATGATGAAATTCTTTGTCCGGATTTCCTCCAGGCCTTTGCTCTCCATATCCTTCTTGATTTCTTCCTTCAGAGCCTTTTCCTTTTCCTCCAGAGCCTTGCGCTGGCTCTCAATCTCCTTCAGTTTCTTTACCCTGTTCTCAATCTGTCTCTCTGTCATGGCTGGTTTCCTCACTTTCTTAGATTGCATATACTTTTCTCTTTCCGATTTCCGTATCAGAGAGGCATTTTCCA
>JAMPFR010000013.1 GCA_023664365.1 Acetatifactor muris
AAATTTTTTTAAATTCAGCATTATGCTGTATCTGGCGTGGGTGTGAAAAGTAACTATGTCTCGGAAAAATGGCGAAACGGGTTTGAAAAAACTTGCAAATCTCCGCAGAAGGTGTTATCATAAATTAAAGAAGGGAAAGCCATAGAAGCGGCTTACCCTTAACAGTGGAACTAAAGCCTCTTAACGAGGCCGGCCGTTGCTATTTTGGGTAGCAGCGGCCTATTTCTTTTTCCCTTTAAAGATTGTGTAACACAAACCTATCAGGGCAACAATGAAGATACCAGTCTGTATAAGATCTGAATATGTAATCATTGCATCACCCCCCCTTTCTTTCGTCCGGAGGGTTGACCCCTCCGAAATGGAGGGTAAAGCCGCCTTTTGCTCTATGGTTTCCCATGTTTATAACTATACCATATTCACACATTGTTTACAACAAGATTTTCCCTTTTCCTCTTCATGCCAATAGAAAATCCGATGAACACGGGCTCTTTGAGTTTGAAACGCAGAATGCCGCGGAAGGTATAGCATTTATTTTATGCAGAAAAATGAAAAAAGCAAAGTGAGAATGTTGACAATATGGAATGTACATGATAATATAATCATATTAATATAATATTATCAAAAGGGGATATTCTCATGTTTAGAACAATTGTACAATATACCAATGAGTATATATTTTGCCACATACCCTATACTCTGACAGAAGGGCCGATATTATGAAGAAGATAAATTTTCTGTTAGTATGTGTATTTATTTTTCTATTAAGCGCCTGCGGTAGGACGCAAAATAATTCTGAAGCGTCGGAAAGCGGCAATGTAGAGGTGGAATATCTGAAATATGATGATTTTCTCGGGGACATGGCGGATGAAGAAGAAAGTCAAATATTGGAGAAGGAGATAAAAGACACACTGATACAGGTCGATGGTATTGCTGATGCAGAGGTTTCTGTCTCGCGCGATGATACTGGCTGTAAAGTCAGCGTAAATCTGATTTATGATGCAGAAGCTGAAGAGTCTGTGTTGGAAAATTGGGTAAAGAACTTTTTAAATACTGTTTTTGCAGGAGAAGAAAATTTGATTCTCAATATAAACCGGGATTAACGGTTACTGTGGTGAAGCGTCAGTCCCAAACAGGAAGGAAGATCCCCGTTCTTTTGAAGTTATAAAGAACGGGGATTCTTATATTACTTTTCCCTTTCCCTGTCCTGCAGCGCCGCGGCTACAAACCCCTTAAACAGGGGATGGGGCCTGTTGGGCCGGGACTTTAATTCCGGGTGGCCCTGGGTGGCTACATAAAAAGGATATTCCGTAAGCTCGCACATTTCCACGATACGGCCGTCGGGGGAGGTTCCGGACAGACGCAGTCCCTTTTCGGTCAGGGCGGCCCGGTAATCATTGTTTACCTCATAGCGGTGACGGTGTCTCTCATAAATGGTCTCTTCACCGTAAAGGGCAAAGGCTTTGGAAGCCTTGTCCAACACACAGGGGTATGCGCCCAGCCTTAAGGTGCCGCCGATGTCCTCCACTCCGTTCTGATCCGGCAGCAATGCAATGACAGGATGGGTGGTGTTAGGGTCAAGCTCAATGCTGTGGGCGTCATTATAACCCAGCACATTTCGGGCATACTCTACAATGGTGAGCTGCATACCCAGGCACAGGCCCAGCATGGGCTTTTTATGGGTGCGGGCATAGTTGATTGCCAGGATTTTCCCCTCAATGCCCCGGGAGCCGAAGCCGCCGGGAATCAGGATGCCGTTTACGTCCGACAGAAGCTCTTCCACATTTTCGGGGGTCACCGTCTCGGAGTCAATCCACTTGATATGGACGGTGGTGCGGTTGCCGATGCCGCCGTGTTTTAAGGCTTCCACAACGCTGATATAGGCGTCGTGGAGGGAAACATATTTTCCCACCAGGGCAATCTGCACCTCGTTCAGCGGATGCTTCAGGTCATCCACCATTTTTTCCCAGTCGCTCAAATCCGGCTCCGGACATTCCAGCTGCAGACATTCGCATACCGCCTGGGCAAGACGTTCCTTCTCCATGGCAAGGGGAGCCTCATAGAGATATTCCACATCCAGGTTCTGCAGCACCCGGCTGCTGGGGACATTACAGAAAAGGGCAATTTTGTCCTTAATGCCCTGCTCCAGAGGATGCTCGCTGCGGCACACAATAATATCCGGCTGGATGCCCATTCCCTGCAAGTCCTTAACGCTGGCCTGGGTGGGCTTGGTCTTCAGCTCCTGAGATGCGTTCAGATAAGGAATCAGGGTGACATGGATTAAAATGGCATTTTCGTGCCCCACGTCGTGCTGGAACTGTCTGATGGACTCAAGGAAGGGCTGGCTTTCGATGTCGCCTACGGTTCCCCCAACCTCGATAATGGCGATCCGGGTGTCGGGGTCGGTAAAGTTCCGGTAGAACCGGCTCTTGATTTCGTTGGTGATATGAGGAATGACCTGTACGGTACCGCCGCCGTAGTCTCCCCGCCGCTCCTTCTGCAATACGGACCAGTACACCTTCCCGGTGGTTACGTTGGAGTTTTTGTCAAGGCTTTCGTCGATAAAGCGCTCATAATGCCCCAAATCCAGATCCGTCTCCGCGCCGTCGTCGGTGACGAATACCTCGCCGTGCTGGATGGGATTCATGGTGCCGGGGTCAATGTTGATATAGGGGTCAAATTTCTGCATGGTTACCTTAAAGCCTCTGGCTTTCAGCAGCCGTCCCAGAGACGCCGCGGTGATTCCCTTTCCCAGACCGGAAACTACGCCGCCTGTTACAAAAACGTATTTTACTGCCATAAACTCCTCTTTTCTGCACTGCCCAAAGAGAATGCCTGTGCCGGACAGTGCGGGGGCACAGGCAGCTTTGCCTATCTCAGTATCGTTTTTTTGTGGTCTGGACGGGCTCGCTTGTGAGATCCACGCCCAACCGTTTGTATATTTTGATGTCCACCTCGGAGAGCATGACCGAGGTGTGCGCCTGGCATCCCTTCAGCTTCGGAAGCTGCTCCAGAGCCCGCTTTGCGTTGACGTCCGCCGCCGCGGCCAGGGAAAGGGCAATCAGAACCTCATCCGTGTGGAGCCGGGGATTTTTCCCGCCCAGGTAACGTACCTTTAAATCCTGAATCGGTTCGATGGCGTCCGGCTTAATCAGATGCGTGTCATGGTCGATGCCTGCCAGATGCTTTAAGGCATTCAGCAGCAGTGCTGCTGAGGCGCCCAGGAAGTCGGAGGTTTTGGAGGTGATAATATCTCCGTTCGGCAGCTCGATGGCCGCCGTGGGAACCCCCAGCTTTTCCGCCCGCTGCTTGCAGGCAACGGTAACATGCCTGTCATCGGTGGTGATCTTGGCCTGCTTCATAAGCAGTTCGATTTTATATACTTCCGTTTCGGAGGCTTCGTCCTTTATCACCTTGTTCAGGGTGTTGTAATACCGCCGGATGATTTCCATGTCGGAGGCACGGCAGCAGACTTCGTCGTCCAGGATGCAGTTTCCCGCCATATTTACGCCCATGTCCGTAGGGGATTTATAGGGATTGCTGCCGTAAATGCCTTCAAAAATAGCGTTCAACACCGGGAAAATTTCAATATCCCGATTATAATTTACGGTGGTTTCCCCGTAAGCCTCCAGATGAAAGGGGTCGATCATGTTGACGTCGTTCAAATCTGCGGTGGCCGCTTCGTAGGCCAGGTTGATAGGATGCTTTAGGGGTATGTTCCAAATGGGAAAGGTCTCAAACTTTGCGTAGCCCGCCTTGATTCCCCTGAGGTTATCATGGTAGAGCTGGGAAAGGCAGGTTGCCATCTTGCCGCTGCCGGGACCGGGAGCAGTGATAACTACAAGGGGTCTCGTGGTTTCTATGTATTCGTTCCTGCCGTAGCCGTTCTCACTGACAATGAGGGGCACGTTGGAGGGGTAGCCTTCAATGGTATAATGAATGTACACCTTTATGTTTTTCTTTTCCAGCTTGGCCTTGAACTGGTCGGCGCTGTTCTGGCCGGAGTAGTGGGTGATGACTACACTGCCCACATAAAGGCCCTTTTGCAGGAATTCTTCCCGCAGGCGCAGCACATCCACGTCATAGGTGATGCCTAAATCGCCCCGGACCTTGTTTTTTTCGATGTCCGCCGCACTGATGACAATGACAATTTCCGCGCAGTCGGAGAGCTGCATCAGCATCTGCAGCTTGGAGTCCGGTGAAAAGCCGGGGAGGACGCGGGATGCGTGATAGTCGTCAAAAAGCTTCCCGCCGAATTCCAGGTAAAGCTTGTCCCCGAACTGGCTGATGCGTTCCATAATATGCTCAGATTGCATTTTCAGATATTTTTCATTGTCAAAACCGATTTTCATTTTGCATTTGTTCCCTCGCCGTTCGTTTGCACTCACATAGTTCGAAGCACATAATGAGAAGAACGCTGCCCAAAGAGGTGTGCTATGCACCCTCTTGCGTTCTTCAGTGTGAGATTAGAAATTCTTCTCACTCTTTTTATAATATCACAAAACGGCGGCGGTTGGAATAACAAAGTTTAGAATTCTTTCACATTTATGCTATTGATTTATCGAATGTTAATCTCTATAATAAAATAGGTTCTGTGCAACAAATGAGGGAAATACCGATATTTGCAGAAAACAGAAATGGAGTTACTATGGACAATCAAATGAATCAATATGATAACGGGAACCGCGGGGGTTCGCCCGGCGGTGGAAATAACGGGAACGGAAATAACGGCGGAAACAACAGGAACGATCCCCCGAAGTGGCCGGGGATAGTGACTTTGGTTTTGGCGGGGCTGAGCGTGATTCTGCTCACCATTTTTATTACAAATTTTCTTTTCGGAAGCATTACGGAGGGCGAAGAGGTTAATTATACCCGATTCCTTCAGTATATTGAAGAGGACGCTGTAGAGAGCGTAGAGGTGCGCTCCACGGGACAGGTGTATTTTACTTTGAAGCAGGCTGACGACACGGAGAGCACAGGCAGCCAGTATCCGGGCATTTTTCCCAGCTTTCCCTTTTCCGGTTCCCGGCAGAGCCTCCAGAGGAAATATTACGCCATACTCATGGAGGATGTAAATACGCTGACGGCGCGGCTGGAGGAGCATGGCATTGAAGGACATTATGTTCCCCAGAAGAATTCCACGATCCTGGATATTTTGATCTCCATTGTGCTGCCGGTTCTGCTGATGTGGCTGCTGATGAGCCTGCTGTTTCGCAAGATGGGCGGCGCAGGCGGCCCCATGGGCGTGGGGAAAAATAACGCAAAGGTTTATGTGCAGAAGGAGACGGGCGTTACCTTTAAGGATGTGGCAGGAGAGGATGAGGCGAAGGAGTCCCTGGTGGAGGTGGTGGATTTCCTTCACAATCCCGGGAAATACTCCAAGATTGGAGCAAAGCTGCCCAAGGGAGCGCTGCTGGTGGGCCCTCCCGGAACGGGTAAGACCCTGCTGGCAAAAGCAGTGGCCGGAGAGGCTCATGTGCCCTTTTTTTCGCTGACGGGTTCGGATTTTATTGAGTTGTATGTGGGTGTGGGCGCAAGCCGTGTCAGAGATTTGTTTAAAGAAGCAAATAAAAATGCGCCCTGTATTATCTTTATCGACGAGATAGACGCTATCGGCAGGAGCCGTGATTCCAAGTACGGCGGGGGAAACGAGGAGCGTGAGCAGACGCTGAACCAGCTGTTGTCGGAGATGGACGGCTTTGACACTTCCAAGGGCATCCTTGTGCTGGGCGCCACCAACAGACCGGAGATTCTGGACAAGGCGCTGCTGCGTCCCGGACGTTTCGACAGAAGGATTATTGTGGACAAGCCGGATTTAAAGGGACGTGTGGAAATACTGAAGGTTCATTCAAAGGATGTGAAGATGGACGAGACGGTGGATTTGGACGCTATTGCGCTGGCAACCAGCGGCGCCGTGGGTTCAGACCTTGCCAATATGATTAACGAGGCGGCCATCAACGCCGTGAAGGAAGGAAGAGAGTACGTCTGCCAGAAGGATTTGTTTAACGCGGTTGAAGTGGTGCTGGTGGGCAAGGAGAAAAAGGATCGCATCATGAGTAAGGAGGAGCGCAGAATCGTTTCTTACCATGAGGTGGGACATGCGCTGATCAGCGCATTGCAGAAAAATTCCGAACCGGTGCAGAAGATTACCATTGTACCCCGTACCATGGGAGCCTTAGGGTATGTAATGCATGTGCCGGAGGAGGAGAAGTACCTGAACACCGAGGCTGAACTGCGGGATATGCTGGTGGGCCTGGTAGGAGGACGGGCGGCCGAGGAGATTGTATTCGACACTGTTACCACGGGAGCGGCAAACGATATAGAGAAGGCCACGGACATTGCCCGCAACATGGTGACCCGCTACGGTATGAGCAAGAAGTTCGGCCTTGTAGGACTGGCTACGGTAGAGAGCCAGTATCTGGAGGGAAGGACGGAGCTGAACTGCAGTGATACCACAGCGGCGGCAATAGACGCGGAAGTGGTGGAGATTCTTGCGGAAAGCTATGAAAAGGCGCTGGCCCTGCTTCGGGACAATCGGGACGTGATGGATAAGCTGGCGGAATTCCTGATTGAAAAGGAAACCATTACCGGTAAGGAGTTTATGGAAATATACCGCAGGGAAAAGGGAATTCCGGAGCCTGAGAATAAGAATGAGGCAGAAAAAGGTGGGGGAGAAGACAAAAGGCCATCGGTTATTGCGATGCCCGGCCCGGTGGCAGTGCCTGAGCCTGTGAGGATGCCGGAGCCGCAGCCCGGGCCAGCCGGGACGGGAACAGAACAGCCTGAGTCTGCGCAGCCGAAGGCAGAGTCGAAAGCAGCCGGGACGGGAACAGAACAGCCTGAACCTGCGCAGCCGAAGGCAGAGGCGAGAGCAGCCGGGACGGGAACAGAACAGCCTGAGTCTGCGCAGTCGAAGGCAGAGGCGAAAGCAGCCGGGACGGGAACAGAACAGCCTGAACCTGCGCAGTCGAAGGCAGAGGCGAAAGCAGCCGGGACGGGCATGGAACAGTCCGAGCCTGCACAGCCGAAGGCAGAGGCGAAAGCAGCCGGGACGGGAACGGAGCAGTCTGAGTCTTCACAGTCGGATGCCGGCCCTGCAGGACGTTTTTCCAACGGCAGGATAATATCTGACGACAGGAAATAATATCTAACGACAGGATTAATATCCGAGATAGGACAATATCCGATTGGCGGGATATTGAAATCGGTTCGACGGTTCCTTCCCAAGGGAGGGAGCCGTCAATTCTATGGCGGGAGGAGTGTAGCTTATGTTCAACTTTGAGGAAGAGCTCAAAAAGCTTCCGAAAGAGCCGGGAGTCTACATTATGAGAGATGACAAGGATGTCATATTGTATGTCGGCAAGGCTGTCAACCTGCATAACAGAGTGCGCTCCTACTTTCGGGAGAATATCGGCAGAGGCCCTGCCATTGACAAGATGGTGACGCTGATTGCCCGATTTGAGTATATTGTCACAGATTCGGAGCTGGAGGCTCTGGTGCTGGAAAACAACCTGATTAAGGAAAACTCTCCCAAGTATAATACCCTTTTGAAGGATGACAAAACCTATCCTTATATTAAGGTGACGGTGGGGGAGGACTTTCCCCGCATCCTTTTTTCCCGTACCATGAAGAAGGACAAGTCCAGATATTTCGGCCCTTATACCAGCGCGGCGGCAGTGCGGGATACCATAGATTTACTGAGCAAGCTGTACTGCCTGCGAACCTGTAACCGCAGCCTTCCCAGGGATATCGGTCTGGAGCGTCCCTGCCTGAATTACCATATCAGGCAGTGCCTTGCACCCTGTATGGGCTATGTGGACAAAGAACAGTACCGGGAGCAGGTGGCACAGGCCCTGGAATTCCTGAACGGAAATTATAATATGATATTAAAGGAACTGGAAGGCAGGATGAAGGCGGCGGCGGAAAAGCTGGATTTTGAAGCGGCGGCAGGCTTCCGGGATCTGTACAACAGCGTAAAGCAGGTCTCCCAGAAACAGAAGATGACGGACAATGTGGGGGAGGACAAGGATATTATTGCTCTGTACCGGGAGGAGACCGAGGCTGTGGTGCAGGTGTTTTTTGTCAGGGACGGCAAGCTGATCGGCAGGGAACATTACTATATGACACATGTGTCGGATGGCAATGAAGCGGAGATACTGGAAAATTTTGTAAAACAGTTTTATGCGGGAACTCCTTTTATTCCCCGGGAGCTGATGCTGCAGTATGAGATAGAGGACAGCGATCTGATAGAGAAGTGGCTTTCCGAGCGCAGGGGCGGGCGGGTGCATATCAGGGTGCCTAAAATCGGCTCCAAGGAGAGGCTGGTGGAGCTGGCGGCCCAGAATGCCAGGCATATTCTGGAGCAGGATCGGGAAAGGCTGAAGCGGGAAGAGGGACGCACCATCGGCGCGGTGAAGGAAATTGCCAATATTCTTGAGCTGGAGCATATCGAGCGCATGGAGGCGTTTGATATTTCCAATATCAACGGCTTTGAGAATGTGGGATCCATGGTAGTGTTTGAAAAGGGAAAACCCAAGCCCAGCGATTACCGCAAATTCCGTATCAAAACCGTGTCCGGCCCGGATGACTACGCCTGTATGCGGGAGGTGCTGACAAGAAGATTCACCCATGGCATGGAGGAGCGGGAGGAGCTGGAGGAAAAAGAGCTGGGCAATGAATACGGAAGCTTTACGAAGTTTCCCGATCTTCTTATGATGGACGGCGGCAGAGGCCAGGTAAATATAGCGCTTTCCGTGCTGGAGGAGCTTCATATTCACATTCCGGTCTGCGGCATGGTGAAGGATGACAATCACCGCACAAGGGGGCTGTATTTCAACAATGTGGAGCTGCCCATTGACACTCATTCCGAAGGATTCAAGCTGATTACCCGTGTGCAGGACGAAGCCCACCGTTTTGCCATAGAATATCACCGTTCCCTGCGCAGCAAGGCTCAGGTGAAATCTGTGCTGGACGATATTCCAGGCGTGGGACCGGCCAGAAGGAAGGCCCTGATGCGTCATTTTAAATCTATAGAAGACATAAAGAAAGCATCCGTGGAGGAACTGTCGGAAATTCCTGAATTGAACAGGAAGGCAGCGGAGGAGATACGCCGCTTCTTTGATACGGTTCAGGACTCCGCCGGTGACGTGAGTCCGTCCGGCATACGCCGGTGACGGAGAGTCTGTTCGGTACTTCACATAAAGGCCAAAATGTGTTAAACTTAAAAACATGGACAAGTGCCGCCCGAAGGCGGCGCAATGAGAAGAGGAGGCCGCCATGGAGTATGTTACACTGACCCGCCTGATTGAAAAGATGAAACTGATGAACCTGACTCCCGAGGTTGAAGTCAAGGGGATCAAGCTCAGACAGCCGGACATTAACCGCCCCGCCCTGCAGATGACGGGATACCTGAAGCATTTTGACGCATCCCGCCTTCAGATTATAGGATTTGTAGAGCACAGCTATTTCAGTGAGCTGGAGGATGCCAGAAAGAGAGAGGTTTGTGATGAGCTGATGGACTATGACGTGCCGGCCTTTGTATTCTGTCGGGAGCTGCAGCCGGATCCGATTTTTCTGGAGAAGGCTGTCGCACACAAGATTCCCATTTTGTCCACAAAGAAGACTACATCTTCCTTTATGGCAGAGGCAATCAGATGGCTGAACGTGAAGCTGGCTCCCTGCATTTCCGTCCATGGCGTGCTGGTGGACGTATACGGCGAGGGAGTGCTGATTACCGGCGAGAGCGGAATCGGCAAGTCTGAAGCGGCTTTGGAACTGGTAAAGAGAGGACACCGTCTGGTGACGGACGATGTGGTGGAGCTGCGCAAGGTGAGCGACGATACGCTGATTGGTTCCGCGCCGGATGTGACGAAGCATCTGATCGAACTGCGGGGCATCGGCATTGTGGATATTAAGGCTCTGTTCGGAGCCAGCTCGGTAAAGGATACCTCCAATATCGATCTGGTAATCCGGCTGGAGGACTGGGACAAGGATAAGGAGTATGACAGGCTGGGTCTTGAGGAAAACTATATCGAGTACCTGGGCAACAAAATCGTATGTCACAATATTCCCATTCGTCCCGGGCGGAACCTGGCGGTGATATGCGAATCCGCCGCCGTGAACCACCGTCAGAAAAAGATGGGCTACAATGCGGCCCAGGAGCTGTATTCCAGGGTGCAGCATTCCCTGGCGAGAAAAAGGGAAGAGGATGACGAATAACATATAAAAGGGGGAAATCATGGGCAATTACGCGTTTGGAGTGGACATAGGAGGAACTACGGTTAAGATTGGCCTGTTTGACAGAGAGGGCTGTGTTCTGGACAAGTGGGAGATTCCCACCAATAAGGAAAATAAGGGTGTGTCAATTATACCTGATGTAGCCCAGAGCCTTCTGGCGAAAATGAAAGAGAAAGGCATCGGCGAGGAGGATTTGGCGGGTATCGGCGTGGGCGCGCCGGGAGCCGTGGACGAGGAAGGAACCCTGGTGGGCGGCGCCGTCAACATCGGTTGGGATGCCTTTAACATACCCAAGGTGATGAACGCATATATTAATGTACCGGTGAAAGCGGCCAACGACGCAAATGCCGCAGCCTTCGGCGAGATGTGGCAGGGCGGCGGCAAGGGCTATAATAATATGGTGGCTGTGACCCTGGGAACCGGCGTGGGCGGCGGAATCATCATAAACGGAAGGCTGTTGAGCGGGGCCACCGGGGCAGGCGGGGAAATAGGACACATTCACCTGGAGGATAACGAGACGGAGGAATGCGGCTGTAAAAATAAGGGCTGCCTGGAGCAGTACGCATCCGCTACCGGCATTGTGCGGCTGGCGGGAAGGCGGCTGAAAAAGGACGATACGCCCAGCGTGCTGCGGGAGGGCACATTGTCCGCAAAAAGCGTATTTGACGCGGTTAAGGCGGGAGACAGGGTTGCCATTGAGATTGCGGAGCAGTTCGGCGATTATCTGGGCAAAGGTCTGGCGGCGGTTGCCGATGTGGTAAATCCTGAGATTTTTGTGATCGGAGGCGGCGTTTCCAAGGCGGGAGAAATCTTACTGACCTTTGTGGAGCCCCGGTTTCAGAAATATGTATATCAGCAGTGCAAAGGCGCAAAATTTGCGTTGGCAAAGCTGGGAAATGACGCCGGTATTTACGGCGCCGCAGGGTTAATACTCAGATAGGGATGGCAGAAAATGATTAGTAAGGCAGTGATTCAGGCATTAGGAAGCTTTGTACCGGAGGAGGACATAAGCCTGCAGGAGCCCATGGCAGGACATACTACCTTTCGCATAGGAGGACCTGCCGACTGCTTTGTGCAGATATCGAATAAAGAGCAGCTGATTCGGGTACAAAAATACTTAATGCAGTTGGAGATGCCGTTTTTTGTCCTGGGCAACGGCAGCAACCTCCTGGTCAGCGACAAGGGCTATCGGGGGGTTGTCCTGCAGATTGGCCCGAAGATGAACAGGATAGAGGTGGAGGGCGGCGTAATTACCGCCCAGGCCGGAGCGCTGATGTCCCGGGTGGCGAAGGCGGCGCTGGAGCATGGCCTTACAGGACTGGAGTTTGCCTCCGGCATACCCGGAACCATAGGAGGCGGCGTTGTGATGAATGCGGGCGCCTATGACGGGGAGCTGAGTCAGGTGGTAACCCAGGTCAATGTGGTGAACAGCGCAGGCGAATGTATGGAACTGGAAAATGACACTATGGAATTCGGCTACCGCACCAGCACCATTAAGAATAATCCTTTTACAGTGACAGAGGTAATCCTGAAGGCGGAAAAGGGAGACAGAGAGCAGATTCAGGCGAAAATGGAGGAGCTGGCGGCGAGACGGCGGGAAAAGCAGCCGCTGGAGTATCCCAGCGCAGGCAGCACCTTCAAGCGACCCAAAGGATATTTTGCGGGAAAGCTTATTATGGACGCCGGTTTAAGGGGCTTCCGCATCGGTGGGGCGAAGGTGTCAGAAAAGCATTGCGGTTTTGTGGTAAATACGGGCAATGCCACGGCCGAGGATGTGAGAGACGTTATCGGCGAGGTACAGGAGCGGGTGAAGGAAAAGTTTAACGTGGATTTGGAACCGGAAGTCCTGTTTCTGGGATTCGGTGATTCGGGGGCAAAAGACAGATGAGATTTGTAATTGTGACGGGAATGAGCGGCGGGGGCAAGAGCACCGCGCTGAAAATGCTGGAGGATGCGGGGTTTTATTGTGTAGACAACCTTCCCGTTTCTCTTGTGGAGAAATTTGTGGAGCTGATTTCCACGCCGAACAGTGAGATCAGCAAGGTGGTGCTGGGGCTGGACGTGCGTTCCGACCAGTCCTTTGAGGACGCCACAAGAACGCTGACAACGCTGAAGAAAAAGGGCTATAGCTTTGAAATCCTGTTTGTGGATGCGGACGAGAACGTGCTGATAAAAAGGTACAAGGAGACCCGGCGCGTCCACCCTCTGGCCCTGGACGGCAGAGTGGAGGACGGCGTGAGACGGGAGCGGGAGGTTCTGGAGAATGTCCGGCGCAACGCAGATTATGTCATTGACACTACGAACCTCCTCACACGGGAGCTGAAGGCGGAGCTTGACCGGATCTTTGTGGAAAACGGAGAATATAACAGTCTCATGGTGACAGTAATGTCCTTCGGCTTTAAGTACGGTATCCCGGCGGATGCGGATCTGGTGTTCGACGTGCGCTTTCTGCCGAATCCTTTTTATATTGACGAGCTGAAGCATAAGACGGGAAACGATAAAGAGATACAGGATTTTGTCATGGGCAGCGAAGAGGCGGAAGGCTTTATGGACAGGCTGACGGATATGATACAATTTCTGATACCGAATTATGTCAGGGAGGGAAAATACCGGCTGGTCATCGCCATCGGCTGTACCGGCGGCAAGCACAGGAGCGTTACCCTTGCAAATGAATTGTACAAGCGTATGAAGGACAAGGGTAATTACGGAATGAAGCTTTATCACAGGGATATTACCACCGAAACCTTTTGATATATGGAGAAAAACGATGTCATTTTCCGGTGAAGTAAAGGAAGAGCTGGCAAAGCACGTCAGCCCCGCAAGGCACTGCCAGATAGCGGAATTAGCGGCAATTATGAACTTCTGCGGCCAGTACGGGAGAGATTCGGAGGGAAATTATACCATTGGATTTCAGACCGAAAATGAAGAGGTCGTAAGAAAAGGCTTTACATTATTGAAAAAAACATATAATATAAAAAATGGCGTTGCTTTAAGCGAGCAGGACATGCAGGGAATTTTGCAGAAGCTGGGCAGTCCGGAGGAGCCGGTGAGCCGTCTGATTGTAAAAAGCGCCTGCTGCAGACGGGCGTTTCTTCGGGGAGCGTTTTTAAGCGTGGGTTCCATGAGCGACCCGGCCAAAAGCTATCATCTGGAATTTGCCTGCACGGATGAAAGAAAGGCAAAGCAGCTGCAGGAAATGATGAGAGGCTTTGACATTGACTCAAAGATTATCCTGCGCAAAAAGTACTATGTGGTTTACCTGAAGGAAGGCTCCGGCATTGTGGATCTGCTGAATGTCTGCGAGGCGCCGGTGTCCCTGATGAACATGGAAAATCTCCGTATTCTGAAGGAAATGAGAAATTCCGTGAACAGAAGGGTGAACTGCGAGACCGCAAATATTGCCAAGACAGTGAACGCCGCCGCCAGACAGGTGGAGGACATAGAGTATCTGAGAGTCCGGTACGGCTTTCAGAAGCTTCCTGCGTCTCTGCGGGAGATGGCGGAAATCCGGCTGGAGAATCCGGACGCTTCCTTGAAGGAGCTTGGGGAATATTTCAATCCCCCTATGGGAAAATCGGGGGTCAATCATAGATTGCGTAAGCTCAGTGAGCTTGCCGAAAATGAAAGAGGAAGGAAGCAGTTCAAAAAAGAGGAGGAAATATTATGACAAAGAGGGACATCCGGATTAATCTGGAGAACGGGATGGAAGCAAGGCCTATAGCATTGCTGGTGCAGGAAGCCAGTAAATACGAGAGCAAAATCTACATTCAGTCAGGCAATAAGAGAGTGAATGCAAAAAGCATCATGGGAATGATGAGCCTTGGGCTGGACAATGGAGAGGAGCTGGAGGTCTCTGCGGAAGGAGCGGACGAGCAGGCGGCTGTTGCCGGGATTGAGAGTTTTCTGGAAGGAAAAAAAGGCGCATAAATAAAGAATACGGAAACGGCAGGCAGAATCAAAGGTGCAGCGGCACGGGTTCTGCCTTTTGTGCCGGGGCGTACGGTGAGTTTGTGTTACGGAGGAGTGGCCGGATGGGTGAAAAGCTTCTTTTTGTGTATAACCCCAGAGCGGGCAAGGCGCAGATTAGAACGAAGCTTGCAGATATACTGGATATTTTTGCGGCGAAGGATTATGACATAACCATATTTCCTACGAGAAAGCGTGACGACGCCAGGCGGATGGTGGAAAAGCGGGCAGGAGAGTATGATCTGGTGGTGTGCAGCGGCGGCGACGGAACCCTGGACGAGGTGGTGACCGGCATGATGCAGAGCGGCTGCCGGGTGCCCGTGGGCTATATTCCCGCAGGAAGCACCAACGATTTCGGCGGCAGTCTTTCCCTGCCGAAAAATATGGTCCGGGCGGCGGAGGTAATTGTAAACGGCAGGGATTTTGCCTGCGATATCGGTTCCTTTAACAGCGACGTATTTGTTTATATCGCGGCATTCGGCCTGTTTACGGATGTGTCCTATGAGACAAAGCAGGACGTGAAAAATGTCCTGGGACATATGGCGTATCTTCTGGAAGGGATGAACCGCCTGTCCGCCATAAGGTCCTACGCCATGAAGGTGACCTGCGGCGACAGGGTAATCGAGGACGACTTTATTTTCGGCATGATTACCAATTCCATGTCTGTGGGCGGATTTAAAAATATAACCGGAAAAAATGTAAAGCTGGACGACGGCGTGTTTGAAGTGACCCTGATAAAAAGGCCGAGGAATCCCGTGGAACTCAGCAGCATCATGGTTTCACTGCTGAACCGGAACATTGACAGCAGCTATATGTACTGTTTCCGGACGGCGGAGCTGACGCTGGAATCGGAGGAGCCCGTCACCTGGACACTGGACGGGGAAAACGGCGGCAGCCACAGCACGGTGAATATCAGGAATATTTGCAGGGGAATTGATATAAAGGTCAAAAAGTGATATAATAGGCGCAGTGGAAAATCAAGCGACGCGAAGCGGCATTTGATTTTCCTGCGCTATTAACGAGAAAGCGTTTGACGTAAGCCAAACAGAGAGCGCGTCAGCGCGTGCTTTCGAGTTTGCTGACGCGCAACATATGAGGAAGCAATATTTAAAAAAATATAAAACGGAGGTAAGTAACATGTTAGTTTCTGCAACAGAAATGCTGAAAAAGGCAAAGGCAGGCCACTATGCGGTAGGCCAGTTCAACATCAACAACCTGGAGTGGACAAAGGCAATCCTTTTGACTGCCCAGGAGTTGAATTCCCCTGTTATCCTGGGTGTATCCGAGGGCGCAGGCAAGTACATGGGCGGCTATGACGTGGTAGTCGGCATGGTAAACGGACTGATAAAGGATCAGAACATCACCGTTCCCGTGGCGCTGCATCTGGATCACGGCAGCTATGAGCACTGCTATAAGTGCATGGAGGCAGGCTTCTCATCCGTCATGTTTGACGGTTCCCATTATCCCATTGATGAAAACGTTGAGAAGACCAAGGAGCTGGTTGCGGCGGCTCATGCAAAGGGAATTTCCATTGAGGCAGAGGTCGGTTCCATCGGCGGTGAGGAAGACGGCGTGATAGGCATGGGCGAGTGCGCCGATCCCAACGAGTGCAAGCAGATTGCAGACTTGGGTGTTGATTTCCTGGCAGCAGGCATCGGCAACATTCACGGCAAGTATCCTGCAAACTGGAAGGGCCTTTCCTTTGAAACACTGGATGCGGTACAGCAGAAGACCGGCGAGATGCCCCTGGTGCTTCACGGCGGTACGGGCATTCCTGCAGATATGATTAAGAAGGCTATTACGCTGGGCGTTGCAAAGATCAATGTAAACACCGAGTGCCAGCTGTCATTTGCAGCTGCTACCCGCAAGTACATTGAGGCAGGCAAGGATCAGGAGGGTAAGGGCTTTGACCCTCGTAAGCTTCTGGCTCCCGGCTTTGAGGCAATCAAGGCTACCGTTAAGGAGAAAATGGAGCTGTTCGGCTCTGTGGGAAAAGCCTGAGACTGTGTATGAGAACAATGGGCAGCACGCTCTGCGAATTGCCCTTATGGTAATGAGAACCGTCGCCCGATGGAAACCGGGCGGCGGTTTTTCTGTGGGGCTTTAATTTGTGGCGTTCGAGGGAATTGTTCGGATATTATCAAGACTGGCTCTTCCACACCTGCCGGGAAGAGGTATTTGACTGCAACAGCGGCGGCACGCCCCATAAGCACTGCATGGATACGCTGATTGCACAGAAGCAGAAGGAAAATTTGCATTAGCTGCATAAATATTTTTCACAAAATTCTTTTGCACATCCAAGAAATTTATTATCATCAGGATCTCGGCATATTTCTACATGGGTAACAGGCTCAATCATTTCCTGGACAATCGATTCATATTCATCGATAATTTCTGGCGTGGCGCAGGCAGTCAGTCATTTCTCCATTGACAACCGAACTGAGAATTTTTCTTGGAAATCCGCCAAAAAACACACCTGAAATTAGAACGTTTGTATCTATCACAATTTTCATACTTGCTTCTTCTTTCTAACAGATTTGATTATATTATCAACATCATTCTCGTTGTATCCGGCAGACATTGCCCATTTTTGTGCTTCATCCAGTGAGGCTTCAAATTCTTCTGCAGAAGGGAGTTTTAAAGTTTTGAGCATAATAACATCGCCCGAAGTATATGCCACCAGTTTATCACCGGTATCAATTGATAGGAGTTTGCGGATGCCGACCGGTAAAGAAATTTGCCCTTTGGAGGAAACTGTCAATATTTGTGTGTTCATTTTTTTATGCTCCTTTTAAGTAAGAATTTCTTACTTATATTATGCCATGGTGTAAAAATATATGCAAGAAAAACAGATAATTGACAGCCATTCGGTATACCGATATAATAAACGGAGAAAGTTATAGGCGGAGGTGAGAGGGTTGGATTTTCAGACATATCTTGATCGGCGCGGCATTACAAAATATCGTCTTTCTCAAATCAGCGGTGTACCTAAGACAACTATTATGGATATTTGCGCCGGGCGCAGCGAATTGGAACGGTGCAGTGCCAGAACCATTCGGCAGCTTGCCAGGGCGCTGGACTGCACGATGGAGGAGATCCTGGATATGTCCTCCTGCGGCGATGATACCGGCCTGCCGGAAGATAAGTCATATTTGGAGTGCGGCCTGCCTGATTTTCTGCGGGAATCCATTTCTCAAATGGAGGCAGCCTGGGCCAGGCTGGATAAGGGAGAGAAGTATATGCGTTGGGACTGTGATTTTTGTAATCTGCAGACCGACATTAATAACGCGGAGGTCAACGGAATCATCAGTTCGGAACAGGCATGGTATCTGCGGGAGAAGTATTTGGGATTAGAAAGGGTGTGAGGGTGTGGAGGGTATTGACTTTACCAAATTGCAAAGGCGGAATAAGGCATATGCCGGAGCAAATGGAAGCAAAATCTCCGTAATTTACGAAGGTGAACAATAGTGGATGCTTTTATCGGCAACTGGGATCGGCATAATGGTAATTGGGGATTTCTTTACGATACGCAAAACGATACAATAGAACTGGCACCGGTTTATGACTGTGGCAGCAGTCTATATCCGCAGGCAGATGAAGCTGTCATGGAATTGGTCCTTGTTAATAAACGGGAGATGGATTATCGGATTTTTGAAATACCCACATCTGCACTTTTATTGAATGGGAAAAAGATAAAATAATAACCACCCTGTCTCGCAAACTTAGCGGTTATTTTTATAATACTATAACGGGCTAACCGTCTATCGACGATACCTTTATATTGTTATATTACCATTTGCCTGCATATATGTCAACAATATGATTTTTCAGACATTTAGGCTATGGTATTCAATTCTAAGCCACCGGTAGATTTGAGAGCGGCTTCGCCGTTTCCTCGTTACTGCCGCATACCGTATTGCGGCAAGTTTTCAGTGTCAGATGCGACAGAAAATTATTGTTTGCTATATTAACTAAGAAAGTAGAGGTGATAAGAAGATGCTTCTCTATCATGCAAGTAAAGAAATAATTGAATTTCCGGAAGTGCGAAAAACAAAGTATACAAAAGACTTTTCGTGGGGGTTTTATTGTACGGTTGATCTGAAGCAGGCAATCCGGTGGGCTAATCGCGGAGAAGGAACACCGATTATCAATTACTATTCCTATGATCCAGCTGAGGGACTGTCCATTTTGAAATTTGACGGTATGACGGATGAATGGCTGGATTTTATTGCCAGGTGCCGAAGCGGAGGAAGCCATCAGTATGATATCATTTGAGAGGAGTGAGATTGTTTATGACGGAAAAGGAGAGAAATGATTTCTTTTATGTTTGTTCGCTGATTGAATATATTGCGCGTCAAACCAAAAACAAACGTGGAGTTATTGCTGAAATACTGGGCAAAGAAGGAATTGAAAAGCAATTACATGATGCTGAGGTAAACCATTGTCTTTCATTTGAACAAGTAAGCGATGAGGTGGTTGAACAATATAAGATTCCGAAAGGTGATTTTGATACTATTACGGAATGCAAATATGCGGTTCCCGATTTTTTGGATATCGGAAAGCTATACTGCATCATGATTGAAGATTGCGCAAAACGTGGAAAAGAAACAGAGGAATTATTAAAAATGTTCTCTTCGTTTATAAGCGACGAAATATCAGATTTTCGGACAGATATTTATTATCAGAATCCTGATTATCTGGAATGTTCTTATGAAGCCGGTTATTTGTTGGATTAGAGAAACAGCCGTTGCATAGTCGTTCTTTTGAGAAAGAGGGCAAATAAACTATACTGTTGCTTGTGTCAGCGAATTTGCCCGCAAGCACAACTTACCGGCAAAAGAAGCGACGATATGTTGATGATTTGCCGGAAAAACGGAGGAATATTAGTATGATATTAAACAATAGAAAAACACATAAAAATCAGCAGATAAAAGGATAATGTATATGCAGCTGCCATATTCTGATACATTAGAAATTCAATATTTAAGTCGGATATTCGACAATACAAGCGAATGCTATAAATTTTTTTGGTTTCAGGCGATTGTCTCAAAGGTGTTGGAGGGCAAAAGCTGTATAACATATGAAGAACTGGTTGATGAAATGATTGCAGACGCGTGGTATATGGTGATTGAATATCATTTGAATCTGGGCCCAAGAGATACTTTGGAAAGCTTAGTGCTTTATTTGCAGCAGATATCGCAGCTGAAATCTTCAGAAAAGAAGGAAAATATTATCAGCTATCTGAAAACCTGTACGGATAAAGAAGTTGCGAAGCGAAAAAGAACACTGACAAAAAATGTTCCATACCGTATTCAGGCACCGTTTATGGATAAGGTTAAAGGTAAAGAATGGGATGTATCGGAAAGCGCGCTTATTTCTAAAATCAACCGGGAACGCCGATTAATGTATTACTTTGACGCGCTAAACGGTATGCAGACGGTTATACGGCTTAATTCTGAGTGGCTTACATATATACATCATAATCAGGAGATTATAAAAGGGTGGCTGCAGTATAATATTGTTACCTATTTACAAAGACGCAATCCGAGTGTTCCGGGAATTGCAGATAAATTATATCCGCCGCAGGAACGGAAGCTGGAGAAAGTTAAGAAGTATTGGAAACTGTTATTGGAAATTCGGCCGATTCATGAAATATACGGGCATATACCGTTGGCGGAGAAGGATATATCTATTGACCATTTTGTACCATGGTCGTATGTGGCGCATGACGAATTTTGGAATCTGCATCCTACAACGCGAAGTATTAACAGCAGCAAGAGCAACAATTTACCGGATTGGAATATTTATTTTCCAGAGCTTGCAAAGCTGGAGTTTTTTTCTTATGAGATGATGTGGCAATATGATGCTCTACATAATGAATTTGAAAAATGTGCAAAAGAACATTTAAATGATAATGCAGTGAAAAGAAAAATTTATCAAAAGGGGCAGGATTATACAAAGTTTTCCCACGCATTGGAGGAAATTTTGCAGCCGGTATACCAATCCGCAAGAAATTGCGGATTTAAGAGTTGGATTTACAAGGATGTGAAAGACAGTAATGAACCGGACACTATCATATTATGATAAAAATGCAGAAGAGTTTTGCCGTGCAACAAAAGATGCTGACATGAGTTTTTGCAGGGATAAATTTTTGCGTTTTTTGAAGCAGAAAGAGTACAAAATTCATATCTTAGATGCAGGCTGCGGAAGCGGACGGGATGCAAAAGCATTTTTAGATGCCGGTTATAAAGTAACAGCATTAGATGCGTCAGGGAAAATATGTGAAGAGGCCGAGAAGCTGCTAAATCAAAAAGTTCTTTGTATGAGATTTGAGGAAATGCAGTTTCAGCAGGAATTTGACGGAATATGGGCGTGTGCCTCTCTTTTACATATTTCTTATATAGAAATGCGTGAGGTGCTGAAACGCTTTTGGTATGCCCTAAAAGAAGACGGGATATTGTATGCTTCTTTTAAATATGGGAAAGGAATGAGAATTGATAAAGGCAGATTGTTTTATGATTATGAGGAGATTGAATTAAAAAAACTTATGATAAGTAACGGTTTTTGGGTGGAGGATATTTTTATAACACGAGATGTTCGTGAAAACAGGGAAAGCGAACAATGGATCAATGTGCTGGCAGGAAAATCTAAAACATCGAAGTGATGTTTTTTACCAAGTATATCAAGGACGGATATAAGCCAACAAAAAAGCCAAACAGTGATGAAGAAATTTTTATGAGGAAGAGGCAGCAATGGCTGGATGAAGAGTAGGGGGAACGGTTCTTTATTCAAGGCAATAAAAACAGTAGATGCAAATAAGCATCCGTTACAGCACAGCTTCAGAAAGGAAAAGACAGGAGAAATCACATGAGCAGACTATGGTACGAGCAGCCGGCGGCTGAGTGGGAGGAAGCGCTGCCTATAGGCAGCGGCAGGTTGGGGGCAATGGTGTATGGCGGAATTGATGCCGAACAGCTTCAGCTGAATGAAGAGAGCATATGGTATGGCGGCAGGGCAGACCGGATAAACCCTGATTTCAAAAAGAATCTGCCGCTGATTCGGGAGTACCTGGATCAGGGACAGATTGCCAGGGCAGAGCGTCTGATGGACAAGGCCATGACCGGATGCCCGGACAGTATGCACCCGTACCAGACCCTGGGTGAAATAAAATTTAAATTTTACGGCATAGACAGAGAAAAGGCGGCAGATTACACCCGAACCCTGGATCTGGACAGGGCGGTGGTCCGCACGGAATTCCGGATTGGCGAGACCCTGTACCGCAGAGAAATTTTTGCCTCTCATCCGGCGGACTGCATTATGATGCGGTTTACGGCGGAAGGACCCGGCACGGTGGATTTTACTGCCAGAATGCGCCGGGGGAAATTTTTTGACGGCGTAAGACGGTGCGGTGACAACGCCATTGAATTGTACGGAAATCTGGGCAGGGGCGGATACGAATTCTCCATGATGCTGCAGGCGGAAGCAGTGGGGCAGGGTGAAGTCACTGCGCTGGGGGAGAGCCTTGACGCGGCAGGCGCAAAAGAGGTTATTTTGTATTTTACTGCGGATACCACCTATCATTATTCGACGAAGGAGCAAAATGTATGGGTGGCAAACTTCAGAGAAAAATTTGCAGAAAAAGGCTTCAGCCTGCCTGTGGGTACGGAGGCTGTAACGAGAAATGAAGTGTCTGCATCCTATGGCCCCGCCGTAAATCAATTTTTAAGTCTGGCGCAGCATCAGGATATCCCGGAGTACCAGAAGCAGGAGTACCTGACTCGGGCGGCGCTGCAGGCGTTGCTGCATAACGGTCTGCTGGAGCGGATCCAAAAGGCTTCGGCCAAAAAATATCGGGAGCTGCTGGCAGAACATATGGCGGATTACGGCTCCCTCTACAATCGGTTTGCCTTTGAACTGGAGGGCGTCGAAACCTTTGACAGCCTCCCTACGGATAAGCGGCTGGAGCAGGCCAAAGCGGGCAGGGCGGATGTGGGCTTAAGCAAGCTGCTTTTTGACTTCGGCAGGTATCTGACTATCAGCTGCAGTCGGGAAGGCGGGCTTCCGTCCACGCTGCAGGGGCTTTGGAACAAAGACTTTACGCCGCCCTGGGACAGCAAATATACCATTAACATCAACACGGAAATGAATTACTGGCATGTGGAAAGCTGCAGCCTTTCCCAATGCCATATGCCGCTGTTTGAGCTTTTGGAGAAAATGCGGGAGACCGGCAGGCGCACTGCCCGGGAGATGTACGGCTGCCGTGGCTTTGTGGCGCATCACAACACGGATATCCACGGCGATACCGCGCCCCAGGACATTTGGTATCCCGGCTCCTACTGGACCATGGGGGCGGCCTGGATTGCAACGCACCTTTGGATGCACTATCAATACACGCTGGATGAAGCTTTTTTAAGAAAGGCATTTCCCATTCTGGCGGAGGCGGCATTGTTTTTTGTGGATTTCCTGATTGAGCGGAACGGTTATCTGGTGACAAGCCCTTCCGTTTCCCCGGAGAATTCTTATCGGCTGCCTGACGGGGAGAAAGGCTCCTGCTGCGTGGGGGCCACTATGGACAATCAGATTCTGCGGCATCTTTTTACAGGCTGTCTGGGCGCCTGGAAGGCGTTGGGAGAGAAGGAGCCGGAGGGCTGTGAAATTGCGGATGTTGACAGTATTCCGGAGCTGATGGAGCAGATTCGGAACTGCAGGAACAGGCTGGCTCCCACGCAGATCAGCGAAAGCGGCAGGATTATGGAGTGGCAGCAGGATTATGAGGAGGTGGAGCCGGGACACAGGCATATTTCTCATCTTTACGGCCTGTATCCCGGAGGGGAAATCACCGTGGACGGCACCCCGGAGCTGGCTGCGGCGGCGCGAAAGACGCTGGAATACAGGCTTTCCCACGGAGGCGGCCACACAGGCTGGAGCAGAGCCTGGATCATGAATCATTATGCCAGCCTCTGGGACGGGGAGGCAGCTTACGAAAATATTGAAAAAATGCTGGGCCAGTCTACCTATCCCAATCTGTTTGACAGGCATCCGCCCTTTCAGATAGACGGCAATTTTGGAGCCTGCGCGGCAATGAGTGGTATGCTGGCACAGAGCAGTCAGGGAAGAGTGGTGCTGCTTCCCGCATTGCCAAAGGCATGGGCGGCAGGCTCTGTCCGGGGCTTACGGCTGGCAGGAAATGCAGAATTATATATGACATGGAAGGACGGGCGGCTTACGACTGCCGAAATCCATGCTGACAGTGATTATGACGCAGACGTCATATATGGAGGAAAGCGGATACATATTTCGCTTAGGGCGGGTCAGAGCAGTATTATTATGTGAGCGGAGCGATTCAAGGCAAGATGCAGACAGCCGCAAATATGCGCGGACAGAAAGGGACGGATTATGTATACTCAGAATCTGAACAGCGATCATTGCAAATGGAGCTTATATGTGGATGGAGAAGGGGAGGGGCTTCCTGCCAGAGTGCCCGGAAGCGTCTATCAGGCGCTTTTGGACAACGGGAAAATGGAGGATCCCTATTATCGCGACAACGAGTTAAAGGCTCTGGCACTGATGGACAGGGACTATACCTACAGGACGGAATTTGAGCTATCGGACGGGCTGCGGGACTGCGAACAGATATTGCTGCGGTTTGAGGGAATTGACACGGTGGCGGATATCTTTCTGAACGGCCGCCTTCTTGCTTCGGTCTGCAATATGCACCGAACCTTTGAGTATCCGGTAAAGGAGCTTTTGCAGAAAGGCCGGAATGAACTTAAGGTGGTGCTGCATTCTCCCACCCGTTATATTCAGGAGGCCTATGAGAACCGATTTATCGACGGCAGCTCAGACGCCATGAGAGGTTTTTCCTATCTGAGGAAGGCTCATTGCATGTTCGGCTGGGACTGGGGCCCCCGCCTGCCGGATGCGGGAATCTGGCGGAACGTAAGCCTGGTGGGGTATAATACTGCCAGATTGGACGGCGTTTATATTACTCAGGAGCATAATGATGGAAAAGTAAGGCTGAAATTCCGGGTGGATGTGGACAAGCCGGGGGAAGAGCGGATTTTGTCCTTTGGAAGGGACGACGGGAAGCTGACCGGACTGTCATATGCCGTAAAAGTCACGGGCCCGGAAGGAGAAATATATGAGCTGCGCCATACATCCGCCGATGTTACACTGCCGGAGCTGCTCATCCCTGCACCCAGGCTCTGGTGGCCCAACGGCTACGGGGAGCAGCCTCTTTATCAGGCAGAGGTGATTCTGGAGCGGGAAGGTGAAATTCTGGACAGCTGGAAAAAACGGATCGGCCTGCGCACTCTCACCGTACATATTGAAAAGGATGCGTATGGCGAGACCTTTGCCCATGAGGTCAACGGGGTGCAGATTTTTGCCATGGGGGCGGATTATATTCCCGAGGACAATATTCTGCCCAGAGTGACGCCGGGCCGGACAAGGGAATTGCTGATGCAGGCGAAGAACGCTCATTTTAACTGCATCCGGGTGTGGGGCGGCGGGTATTATCCGGGTGATGATTTCTGGGACGCCTGTGACGAGCTGGGGCTGATTGTGTGGGAGGACTTCATGTTTGCCTGCGCGGTGTACCATTTGACGGAGGAATTTGAGGAAAATATCACAGCGGAGTTTATCGACAACATAAAGCGCATCCGGCATCACGCCAGCCTGGCGCTGTGGTGTGGAAACAATGAGATGGAATCCTTTGTGGAGAGCGGCCTATGGGTCAGCAGGCAGCAGGAGCGGGCCGATTACATCAAGATGTACGAATACATTATCCCGAAGGTGCTGAAGGAGCATGATCCCAATACCTTTTACTGGCCCTCCAGTCCTTCTTCAGGGGGAAGCTTTGACTGCCCCAATGACCCTGACAGGGGAGATACCCATTATTGGGACGTCTGGCACGGCAACAAGCCAATTACGGAATTTCGGAAATTCTTTTTCCGGTATGTGTCGGAGTTTGGTTTTCAGTCCTTTCCGCTGATGAAGACGGTGGAGACTTTTGCGGAGCCGGAGGACAGAAATATATTTTCCTATGTGATGGAAAAGCATCAGCGCAACAGATCGGCAAACGGCAAAATCATGCATTATATGGAGCAGACCTATCTGTATCCCGGCAGCTTCGACCTGACGCTCTATGCTTCCCAGCTTCTGCAGGCAGAAGCCCTGCGGTATGGCGTGGAGCATTTCAGGCGGAACAGGGGGAGGTGCATGGGTACTATCATATGGCAGCTCAACGACTGCTGGCCGGTGGCAAGCTGGGCCACCATTGACTATTGCGGGAGATGGAAGGCGGCCCAGTATTATGCAAAGCGGTTTTTTGCGCCGGTTCTGATTTCCTGCGAGGAGGAAGGGATCCTCACCCAGGACACCAATCCTAATGCCCAGCCCTATGAGGTGAAAAAATCCATTCGTCTGAATATAGCCAATGAAACCCGGGAGGAGAGAAGGCTTCGGGTGGAATGGAACCTTCGGAACAGCATGGGAGAGATTATCAGGGGCGGCGACGCGCTGGTTACAGTGCCCGGACTTTCTGCGGTCTGGCTGGAAAAGCAGGACTGCGGGGACGCGGATTTGTATGAACATTATGTAAGCTATGAATGCTGGGAGGCAGACGGAAAAAGCGTGTTCGGAGCGTCGGGCCGCGAGAAGGACAGTTCAAAGGGTGCAGCCGAAAGCGCCGAGGAACTGCCGCTGTCCTTCGGCACAGTCATGTTTTGCCCGCCCAAGCATTTTCACTTTGCAGATCCCGGCCTTACTGTGGAAGCGGACGGCGACGAATTGATTGTCACCGCAAAAGCCTATGCAAAATCTGTGGAGATCCAAAATGAAAATCAGGATATACTGCTCTCGGACAATTATTTTGACATGAACGGGGGGACCAGAAGGCTGAAGATCTTAAAGGGCCGCCCTGTGGGACTGAAAATCCGAAGCGTGTACGATATACGATAAGGGCGCCCATGCCGAAGGCGGATAGAGTGAAAAGCCGGAAAAATACCGATCAATGCGGCGGTATCCGTATGTGCCGAACAGTGAAAAATTACCCCTGAAAAGGGAGGATGCCAAGGAACCGGGTTCCTTGGCATTTATTATGAAAAAGTTATTTAGTAAAAAGTAACTGTGATTGGCTTGCTGTTTTGCTCTTTGCTTTGTTGCATGGTCTTAGTATAGGCTAAGAAAATGTCCAAAGAATGATGATAAATTTAAAAAAGCTTGAATGAATTGTAAATAAAATATGAACGTTGTCTCTGACGAAGGGGAAAGCTGCATAGTGTCTCAGAATGGTGTAGGATATTGATAAATGCCGGAGTATATGCTACATTTTAAGCAGGAAGGCTGCAAGCGCGGCGGGGAAATCGGCAAATGCGTAAAAAGGTGAAGTCAAAGGAATCAGGGGGAAGTAATATGGAATTGCCGGCTATTTTGATAATGACGATAGTAAAATTATATTTACTCATAGGGGCATGCAGAGTACTTTCCATGACATTTAAAACATTCAGTAGATCAATCACTATAAAAAACAGAAAAGCGGCTAATGTATTAATTGCATATAAAAACACTTGGGGTATAGCAACGAGTGCAAATAAAAGAAATAAGATGCACTTATCAGGTGTATTTGCATATATGATGGGTCTGCCTGAAATTATTTTTCTGATATGTGAGTGGTTTACATTTATAAAAACAGGAGTAGCGAGACAGAGTCCGGAAGAAACATCATATATTGTATTGCTGGCGACGTATTATGTTGTTGGAATGCTGCGAAACATTAATGTGGCGAATAAGTTTAGCAAAGGCGCGATATGGTAATTCTCCGGGATTATTGCGGATAAGGAGTAAAAGCAGAACAGAGCGATGCATTCAGCATCGCTCCGGTTCCGGATACTCCACGCCAAAGGTCTCCACGGTGACGGTTTCCATGACCTGGGTCTCCAGGGGTCTGTCGCTCCAGTCCGTTTTGGTCTCTGCGATCTTATTCACCACGTCCATACCTTCGATCACCTTCCCAAACGCCGCATAAGCGCCGTCTAAGTGGGGGCTTGTCTTATGCATGATAAAGAACTGGCTGCCTGCGGAGTCCGGGTGCTGGGCTCTGGCCATGGAAAGCACTCCCTCCGTGTGCTTCAGGGAATTGTCAAAGCCGTTTTGGGAAAATTCTCCCCTGATACTGTAGCCGGGGCCGCCCATGCCGTTTCCGTCCGGACATCCGCCCTGGATCATAAAGCCCTTGATGACCCGGTGGAAAATCAGGCCGTCATAAAACTTTTTCTGAACCAGGTTGATAAAATTATTGACGGAATTGGGTGCAATTTCGGGGTAAAGCTCCGCCTTGATGACGTCTCCGCCCTTCATGGTAACGGTAACAATAGGATTTTGTGCCATAATAGTTGTCCTTTCCTGGAAAAAAGTGTATTCTTTAAATGTATTATAACGTAAAGCGGGCATACCGTAAAGTGTGCATTTTGCCGACACAGGGTATGCGGAGGTGCGGACGTGGGGTATTTAAAGCGGATAGAAGTGAATGCGGCGGAGCTGAAGGGAACGTTGTATGTGACGGACAGCCCCAAGGAGGCGGAGCGGCTGCGGGATGCCGGCGAAGCGGTGCTGATCTGGTTTCATGACGGAAACAAAGACTGTGATTTTTCCGGCTATACCTTCGGGGTGGAAGATCCGGAGCAGCTGGAGGAGGATTATATAGAGCGGGTATATCGGCGGCTGAAGGGTCTGCCCTGGAAGATTCTGGAGACGGAGAGATGTCTGATTCGGGAGACAACGCCGGAGGATGTGGAGGATTTTTTCCGTATCTACAGTGACCCGGCCATTACGGAGTTTATGGAGGGACTGTACCCTGACAAGGAGCAGGAAAAAGAATACATCAGGGAATATATTAAGCAGATATACACCTTCTACGAGTTCGGAGTCTGGACGGTGGTGGAAAAGAGCAGCGGTTCCGTCATCGGCAGAGCGGGATTTTCCTACCGCCAGGGATATGACGAGCCGGAGCTTGGCTTTATCATCGGCGTTCCCTGGCAGAGGCGGGGGTACGGCGAGGAGGTCTGCCGGGCGATCCTGGATTACGGCAGGAATAAGCTGGGCTTTCAGGAGGTGAACGCGCTGGTGGAGACGGAAAATGAGGCGTCCCTGAAGCTGTGCGACAAGCTGGGTTTCCGAGCGGTGCAGGAGCTGTATCTGGGGGAGAAGGACTTTTTTCTGCTGAAATACACGGTTTGAGCTTTATTCCCGCGGGCAAAATGTGTCTTTCAGACAAATAAGCCAAGTCAACTGCGTTGACTTTGTGCCAATGCTTGCATGGATATTTGACGAATGAAAAGTAGATTAACAATTGAAAGCATTTGTTAAGAAAGCCCGCTTATTATGATGAGTAATATCGGGACAGCGGCTGCGGAGATTTGGCAAATTTGCAGAATAATGGGGCGGAATGTCTGAAATTTTTATAAAAAATGTAGTTGACGGTTCAAATCGGGCGGTGCTATACTTCCTGCATACAGAGCGAAGGCGCTATGGAGAAATCCGTAGCGCCTTTTTCGGTGCAGGGACATCCAAATGGAATCTGCCGGCAGAGTTGACGGATGTCCGGTGCGTGGGAAGGAAAAGATTCCTTGCCCGTTCTGTATAGCGAGGAGGGAAAAATTATGACAGAGGAGATTTTAAGTACTGTTCGAGGTGAGATGTTTGGCATCTGGTTTTTGATTGGCGCGGCGCTGGTGTTCTGGATGCAGGCCGGCTTTGCAATGGTGGAGGCAGGCTTCACCAGGGCAAAGAACGCGGGAAACATCATTATGAAAAACCTGATGGATTTCTGTATCGGCACGGTGGTGTTCATACTGATTGGCTTCGGCCTGCTGCTGGGAGAGGATTTGCTGGGATTTATCGGCAAGCCGGGATTTGACATTTTTACCGCATATGAAAATTTCGACTGGTCGAATTTTGTGTTCAATCTGGTATTCTGCGCCACTACCGCCACCATTGTATCAGGGGCAATGGCGGAGAGGACGAAGTTTTTGTCCTACTGTATTTATTCTGCAGTGATTTCCGCGCTGATTTATCCCATTGAGGCCCATTGGATATGGGGCGGCGGCTGGTTGTCCCAGCTGGGCTTCCACGATTTTGCCGGTTCCTGCGCCATTCATATGGTAGGCGGCATTTCCGCCCTGGTTGGCGCTAAGATACTGGGGCCCCGCATTGGCAAGTTTACCAGGGGAGAAGACGGAAAAATCACAAAGGTAAACGCTTTTCCCGGACACAATCTTCCCATTGGCGCTTTGGGTGTGTTCATCCTGTGGCTGGGCTGGTACGGCTTTAACGGAGCTGCCGCAACCAGCGTGGAGCAGCTGGGTTCCATTTTTGTGACTACAACTATTTCTCCGGCGGTTGCCACGGTGGTATGTATGATCTTTACCTGGATAAAATACGGTAAACCGGACGTTTCCATGTGTCTGAACGCCTCTTTGGCAGGGCTGGTGGCGATCACGGCGCCCTGCGATGTGACGGACGCCCTCGGCTCCATTGTGATTGGCGCTGTGGCAGGACTGCTGGTGGTATTCGGCGTTTGGTTTCTGGACAATAAGCTGCGTGTTGACGACCCGGTGGGCGCTGTGGCGGTGCACTGTCTGAACGGTATCTGGGGTACGCTGGCGGTAGGACTGTTTGCTACCAATACTGCTCCCGGATACAGCATTGCGGATGCAAACGGCGTGGAGCTGACCGGATTATTTTACGGCGGCGGCTTTAAGCTGCTGGGCCTGCAGCTGCTGGGCTTCGGGGCGGTTGCGGCGTGGACGCTGGTGACGATCACCGTTGTATTCCTGGTTATCAAGGCCATGGTGGGCCTGCGGGTTTCCGAGGAGGAAGAGATTGTGGGTCTGGATGTGAAGGAGCATGGTCTTGCTTCCGCCTATGCAGGCTTCTCCATTATGGATGTGTCCGGCGGCGTCATGGATGTAAATGAAAATACGGATCTTGGAGAGAGCGAGTACGAGGCTGCTTCCGAGGTGAAGCGGAAAGCGGCAGTGCCTGTGGTGGAGATACCTGCGGCAGCGCCCACGGGCATTTACAAGGTGGTGATTATCGCCAGAATGACCCGGTATGATGTACTGCGAAAGGCTATGAACAATCTGGGAGTAACCGGCATGACGGTTACCAATGTCATGGGCTGCGGTATCCAGAAGGGCGCCGGGGAGAGATACAGAGGCGTGGAGGTGGATGCTACACTGCTGCCGAAGGTCAAGGTGGAGGTGGTTGTCAGCAAAATTCCTGTGGCCGACGTGATTGAAGCGGCAAAGAAGGTGCTGTACACAGGACATATCGGAGACGGCAAGATCTTCGTATACAATGTAGACCAGGTAGTAAAGGTTCGTACCGGCGAGGAGGGTTTTGCCGCGCTGCAGGATGTGGAATAGGGGATAAAAAACGTATCGGATGACGCTGACTGACGGTATGTTTGTCACAGGCGGCAGGTGACAGTCTGCATGAGAATGACTGTCATCTGCCGCCGTCTCTTTGCGCCGTGCCGAACCATTACGGCTGCTCTTTGAAAAGGTTGAAAAGTACTATGGCCTGCTTGCCTTTTCCCCATGGATTTAGTAAAATAATAAGTAATTCCGGTGACTGACGGAAAAATTACGATAGGATAAGGAGCGGAGAAAATGGTTAAGGTGATAGTGATAGCTGTTCTGGCGGTGCTGGTGGTTGCAGCGGTGATTTCCTGCCTGATGGCCGCATATGTGGCAAAGCCCCGTTATACCAGTCTGGAAAAGGCAAAACAGATTGCGGAGGACGCGGGTTTCTGGCGGGATTACGATAAGCTGGAGAAGGAGGAGCTGGAGATAGAGTCCTATGACGGGTATCGCCTGAAAGCCTTTTATGTGCCGGCGCCCCAGGAATCTGACAAATATGTCATAATTTCCCACGGCTATACATACAACCGATACGGAAGCCTGCGTTATTTACATTTATTCCGTTCCTTTGGCTATAACTGCCTGATTTACGATAACAGAGGACACGGGGCGAACCCCAGGACCAAATGTATGATGGGCGTCAGGGAGTCCAAGGATTTGCTGCAGGTGATTGACTGGGTGCATGAGCGGTTCGGCAGGAATATCATTCTGGGGCTTCACGGAGAGTCCATGGGGTCCGCCCTGCAGATCATGGCGCTGAAGGAGAAGCCGGAGGTGCAGTTTGTGGTCAATGACTGCGGTTATGCGGATCTGATGGGAGTGCTGACACACAACGTGGGCACGCTGCATATGCCCAAATGGTCCTGCTACTTTGCCAGCGCTGCCTGCAGGGTAGTGTTCGGATATTCCTTTACGGGGGTGCGTCCCATTGATTCTCTGAAAGAGAATACCGTTCCTATCTGCTTTATACACGGGGCGGCGGATGACTTTATTCCCTGTGACCATTCGGAGAGGATGCATCAGGCCATGACCGCTTACAGCGAATTGCACCTGTTTCCGGGGGCGGCACACGGCCTTTCCATTGACAGCGACGAGGAGAGCTACCGCAGGATCGTGGGAGCGTTTCTGGAGAAGGTGTTGGCGAAGTAATGTGGAAGTCAATAGCCCCACTGCAAAGCAAAAGGTGTCTGGCGCAAAGTCAACTACGTTAACAAAGTCAACTACGTTGACTTGGGGTATGTGTTTGAAAGACATATTTTGCGCGTGGGAATACATATAAGCGCAGGGAGGAATCTATATGTACATAGCGGACGACAGGAGATATGACACAATGAAATACAATCGGTGCGGAGCAAGCGGGCTGATGCTGCCTGTCGTTTCGCTGGGACTGTGGCACAATTTCGGCTCCAACGGCAGCTTTGACAATATGGAGGCAATGTGCCGCACTGCCTTTGACAACGGTATTACTCACTTTGACTTGGCAAATAATTACGGCCCGAAAGCAGGCTCTGCGGAGGAGAATTTCGGACGCATTTTGAAAGGCGGACTGGGAGAATACCGGGATGAAATAGTGATTTCCACGAAAGCGGGATATGGCATGTGGCCCGGCCCTTACGGAGACTGGGGCAGCAAAAAGTATCTTGTGGCCAGCCTGGACCAGAGTCTTAAGAGAATGGGGCTGGAGTATGTGGATATATTCTATCACCACAGGCCCGATCCGGAGACGCCGCCGGAGGAGACTGCCAGGGCCCTGGACGGCATTGTCAGGAGCGGCAAGGCGCTGTATGTGGGTATCTCCAACTATAATAAGGAGCAGACCATCGCCATCGCGAAGCTGTTCCGGGAGATGGGAACACCCTTTATCATCAACCAGAGGCGTTATTCCATGCTGGACAGAACCATGGAACGGGACGGCCTGAAGGATTATGCCGCCGTTCATGGCATCGGCATTATTACCTTCTGCCCTCTGGAGCAGGGGCTGCTGACAGACCGTTATCTCCACGGCATTCCGGAGGACAGCCGCGTTCGCAGGGACGGGCGGTTCCTGCAGGAGAGCGCAATCACCGAAGAAAGGCTGGTGAAAATCCGGGCGCTGAATGAGTTGGCGGCACAGAGGGGTCAGTCTCTGGCGCAGATGGCCCTTGCCTGGATCCTCAGGGATGGGGATGTGACCAGCGTGCTGATTGGCGCTTCCAGGCCTTCACAGATTCTGGATAATATCGGGATGCTTGGAAATCAGTCCTTCAGCCGGGAAGAGCGGGAGAAGATAGAAGAGATTCTGCAATGAAAGAAAAAAACTACTCGCTTAAAAAAACAGTTGCAATTATCTGGGCGCTCCTGTCAGTATTCTGGGGGGGAGCGCTGTTATTTTATGGCGTTTATTCCGTGTGGAAATATAGGGATTATTATCAGGAGGCAAACAGCTTTTTTGGCAGAGCAAATAATATTGATTATTTTGGAGGTATTTTCTTTTATGAGAGCGACAGGGATTCTCTGCGCAGCGCTTTCAGCGAGATTTGGATCGGTATTATGAAACGGAAAAGGAACTGCAGCTGCTCGTTGCCGATAAAGAGGGAAACATTCTGACAAATGCCGGCAATAGGATCGTAGAGGAGAAAACCATAAGGGAACTGTTACAGGGGAATCAGAGTTGTATGCGGACAGGCTTCAGCTATCAGATGGCGGCGGGATCTTTGAATTACGAAGATTTGTCGATTATAGTCATCCGCCCTGCGGATTATCTGAAATTTTGGAAGCATTGGGAATTCTGGCTTTTGGTCATACTGATTCCTCTGATTACCCTGATAGGCTTTTTGGTGGTATATCATATGCTGAACCAAGTGTTGCTGCAGCCGGTGAATCATCTTATGGAACGAATCGTAAAGCGTAAGACGGAAGCTTCCCCTGAACCTCAGGAGGAATACAGGGAGAAGATACGGGAGTACAGGGTAATAAACAGGCAGTTGGATCAGCTGGTGGATGAGCTTGCGCAGCTGGAACAGGAAAAGTACAGAAAGGAAAAAGAAGCAGCGGCGGCATTGCTGCAATATTACCAGCTGCAGGTAAATCCCCATTTTTTTCTGAACTGCCTGAATATTCTGGATTCTCTGACAGACAGGAACAATACTGCTAATATTAAGATCATGATACTTGCCCTGTCAAAGCATTTTCGGTATGTATTTCAGGACGGACAGAAGCTTGTGTCTGTCAGGGAAGAGCTGGAGGAAGTGAAGGCATATTGCGACATTTATCGAATCAAGGGAGGAATGCCCATTCTGCTTAAGCTGCAGGCGGATGAGGAACTCATGGAATACAGAGTGCCGATTCTCTGTGTGCAGACCTTTGTGGAAAATTCGGTCAAATATGCGTTCAGGGATGGACAGATTCTTTCGCTGGAGGTGACTGCAGATATTGTGCCGGATGATGAGGAAAGGTATCTGCGAATCCGGATCGAGGACAATGGCGGAGGTTATCCGCAGGAGAAGCTGCCTGATCTGAACCGCCCTGTGACGCAGTTTAAATATAATTCGGAGCATATAGGCATTGACAACATCAAATACCGCATCTTCATTCTGTATGGTGAGAAGGCGACAATCTGTTTTTACAATAATCCGTCAGGGGGTGCGGCTACAGAGATTTTGCTGCTGGATGCAGGGGCTATGAGGTATTGTGAGGGCAGGCTGGAGGATAATGCCTATCTGATGCGGCTGATTGCTATGCGGACGGGAGAAGAACCGGAGGATCTGACCTATCTGCCGGTATATGTGGAAATCCTCAGGACCCGGAAGGATCTGGAGGGAATGGAGAATCTTCTTTTGCGCAGTGTCTATCAAAACGTGACGGATGAGCTGATCTGTCCGCTTGAGCTCTGGGGGATCGTGATGATGAAGGACGGCGCGGATGATTTTCTGCTGCTTTTGTGTATGAGTAGAGAGGAGGAGCCGGAGAGGGCGGTCATTCTGGAAAAGCTGGAAAATATTCGTATTATTTTTAAAAAGCTGCTGGAGACCGACATTGCAATATACTGCGGCGAGGTCTGCACTGCGGAAGGTCTGCAGGAAAATTGTCTTCCGCTTTTCAGGGCAAAGAAAGATAATGTGCGACGGGAGAGTAAAGTCCTTCGAACCGCTCAGAGTCAGTCAGGAGAGGGCGGCATCAATTATTCCTTTGAGATTCAGCTGCCGTTTGGAAAAAGCAGCTGGAGCAGGGAGAGCTGATTCCAGATTTTTGATAGTTTTTTATTTCATTTTTTCCTATCATGAAACCGTAGTTCAGGTGCCGTCCGATTCCGACAGGTGGCACTCAGGAGAAAACGATTCAGGAGGGAAAGTATGAAAAAGAAAGTATTAGCATTGGTTCTGACTGCTGCAATGGCCGGTTCCATGATGGGCTGCGGCGATTCCGATTCGGGAAATGCCGGGACGTCCGGCGGTTCACAGGCAACAGGCGGAGCTGTGGAGGCAGATGCGGATCCGTCCCGGTGGCCTACGGTGACAGTGCAGACACTGGTGGGCACCAGGATGCCTGACGAGGAAATGGTGGAGGAGAAGTTGAATGAATATCTGGTATCCATCAATGCGGGCGTGAAGATGGATATGGTACAGATTGAGATGGCGGGTATGAGCGAGACTCTGACTCTGATGCTGAGCGACAAGAACCAGCCTCTGGATGTGTGGTGCTGGCGGTTCTATTCCAATCTTGACGGATGTGTAAAAAATGAGCAGTGCATTCCTCTGGATGGATACAAAGAGCTTTATCCGGATCTATGGGAGATGTACCCGGACAAGGTGATGCAGACGCAGCAGATCGGAGGCGTTCAGTATGCCATTCCTTCTGTTGACAGCTACGGAACCTACGAGACATATATGTTCCGGGAGGATCTGGCGAAGGAGCTGGGTATCGCTGACAGGGACGGCGAGAAGATCACGTTGGAGGAAATGACTCAGATCATGAAGGATGCCAAGGCGGCTCATCCTGAGTATGCATATATGATCAACACTAATGACGAGCCTGTGATTGGCATTGACAGTCTGGGAAACCCCAACTGGCTGGGCGTACTGATGAACAGGGGCGTTGGTCAGACAGAGATCGTGAATCTTTATGAAACACAGGAATGGAAGGATTACTGCTATCTGATGAAGGAATGGAATGACGCCGGTCTTCAGATGGATGATCCTCTGAATAATTCCATGACAATTGAACAGTACAATAACGGTGTGGCCGCAGGATGCTATGTGGGCGGCTACAGCGCGGATTACATAAAGGCATTGCTGGCTTATTCGCCTTATATGAGCGTACAGTACCGGCTGACGGATCTGGTGGGCACCAGCGCTTCCGTGCTGGGCGGATGGATGGTTTCCTCCGTGTGTAAGAATCCGGATGCAGCCATGAAGGCTCTGTACCTGTTGACTACGGATGAAAAGGTGGCACGGTTCTTCATCCTGGGCATCGAGGGCGTGCACTATACGGTAGACGAAAACGGCTGTGCGTGGTATGCGGAGGGCGTGGATCCCAATAACCTTACCTGGAACATGACCTGCCCCTGGTTCTATCCCAATCAGTGTCTGAGCCATCCTCTGGAAACTACCATGTCTACTTACTATACGGATATGCTGGATGCGCCTAATCATGCGGAATTTTCCTCCGCTATGGGTTTTATCTTCGACAGCACGGCGGTATATGATCAGATGGCAGCCTGCGCTACCGTGGTAGCACAATACAGGGATGCGCTGTTGTACGGCCTGGTGGATGTGGACACCTATCTGGAAAAATTCAATCAGGAGTTGAAGGATGCGGGCATTGATGATGTCATTGCTGAGGAGCAGAGACAGTTCGAGGAATTCCTCGCTTCGCAGAAATAACAGAAATGCGATTTGAAAGTTGCCGGCCGTGCGGTTGTGCGGCCGGTACTCATTTTGTGTCGCTTAGCGGTATGAAGAATCCGAGGTTGGGTTCTGCAGGGAGGGATCACGGGGGTAGTATGATGCAGAAAGCGATTACAAGGGAAAAGAAAAAGCAGACGGCAGTCAGGACGGTGAGGAGCAGGCAGCAGACAAAGAAAAAGCTCCGGAAGTATCTGCCGCTTTATCTGCTTGCGCTGCCGGGCATTATTTATCTGATAATCAATAATTATCTGCCTATGGGCGGTTTGATACTGGCGTTTAAGAAGTACAGCTTTGCAAAGGGGATCCTGGACAGCCCATGGAACGGGCTGGGAAATTTTACCTATCTGTTCGGTTCAAAGTGGGCGGGAATCATGTTCCGTAATACAATATGCTACAATATTGTCTTTCTGGTTCTGGGGACTATATTTGCTATTTTGTGGCCATCCTTCTGGGAGAAATCGGCAGCAAGGCTGCAAAGCAGACCTATCAGACGATCATACTGATTCCTCATCTGGTAAGTACGGTGCTGATCGGATATCTGGTATTTGCCTTTCTTTCCGGGACCAATGGGTTTGTGAACAAGGGGATTCTGGAGCCTCTGGGTCTGGATCCCGTCAGCTGGTACACGGAAGCTAAATACTGGCCCTTTATTCTGGTGATCGTACAGCTTTGGATTTCAGAGTATTGTGTACTTTGCCACCATTATTGGCTTTGACAAAACCTATTATGAGGCGGCAGTGGTGGACGGGGCTTCCACCTGGCAGCAGATCACAAGGATAACGCTTCCGCTGTTAAAGCCTACTGTGATCATATTGACGATCATGTCTCTGGGCAGGATGTTTGCCTCTGACTTCTGTCTGTTCTATCAGGTGCCTCAGAACAGCGGTCTTCTCTATTCGACTACGACCACCATAGATACCTTTGTGTATCGGACGCTGATGCAGGATCATGATGTGGGCCGTTCTCTGGCAGCAGGCTTTCTGCAATCAGTTCTCGGCTTTATTGTGGTGATGATAACAAACGGGATCGTGAGAAAAGTTGATTCTGATAGTGCACTTTTCTAGAGGAGGTGGTATAATAGCAAATACAGGTAAAGGCTTTCGGATTTTTTCACATATTGTCATGAGCGTGCTCGCGCTCTGCTGCGTGCTGCCGTTCATCCTTCCTGGTGGTTGCCTCTATAACGGATGAAGCTACGCTGACGATCAACGGCTATTCCTTTTTCCCGAGGGTAGTCAGCTTCAAGGCATATGAATATCTCTTTCAGTCGGCAGGCAGGATTTTAAAGGCATATGGAATGACTATCCTGGTGACGGCCGTGGGCACTACGCTGAATGTGACCATGACTACATTTATGGCTTATCTGCTCTCCAAGGAGGATCTGCCTGGGAGGACGGCACTTTCATTCTTTATCTTTTTTACAATGCTGTTTTCAGGCGGCATGGTTCCGGCCTATATTGTATGGAGTCAGTATATGCATGTGGGAGATACCATTGCGGGACTGATCTTCCCGAACCTGGCGTTAGGAGCTTATAATATTATTCTGATGAGGACTTACTTTACCACAAATGTCCCGAAGGAAATTCTGGAGGCGGCTGAGATGGATTCCTGCAGTGAAATAGGGAAGCTGATCCATGTTTCCATTCCTCTTTCCAGGCCGATGCTTGCAACGGTGGCACTGTTCTCGGCGCTTGCTTACTGGAATGACTGGATCAACGGTCTGTATTATTTGCTGCGAAGGAAAGATCTGTACACGATTCAGAATGTATTGAACACCATGATGAGCAGTATACAATTTTTGAAGGATAATTCGGCGGATTCCAGCGTGAATCAGATTACCACCCAGATTCCTACCTCAGGGGTGCGAATGGCTATCGCGGTAATTGCGGTGGTGCCGATTCTGGCGATTTATCCGTTCTTTCAGAAATCATTTATAAAGGGTATCGTAATCGGAGGAGTGAAGGGTTGACGGGGTGCAGGTTTGGAAAATGCGAAGTATTAGGAAAGGAAAAATAGGACAATAGTATGGCAAAATTATCAGTAGAAACAGGAAAGCGTCGTTTTGAGACGGCCGATTCCCTGTATGGGCTTTTTTTTGAAGATATCAACCGTTCCGGAGATGGGGGGCTTTACCCTGAGCTTCTGCGCAACAGGGCTTTTGACGACAGTCTTCATCCGGATGACCTGACAGAAAAAGGAGATGACCTGACAAATTCTACAGGCTGGGTTTTTGAGTATCAGAAAGGGGAGGGAGCAAAGCGCTGGAAGGAACGGGAGGCTCCCACGGACATTCCGGCCTGGTACGCCGAGAGCGCACAGATGAGCCTGGAACGAGAGGATACTCTCAATGACAGACGCCCTGCGGCGCTTAGAGCGGTCTTTGAACCTGGCGGTAAAATATATAATGTGGGGTACTGTGGTGTGCCGGTGAGGGCAGGCGAGGCGTATTGTCTGTACTTCTTCGCAAAGGCCGGGAAGGCAGTCAAGGTGGTCGTCGCCCTGGAAGCGGAAGGAAAGACGCTCTGCAGCGGGGAAATTCCCGTGGGAGGCTGTGGCTATGTGCGCTATGATATGACGTTGGTGCCGGATAAGACGGCGAAGGAGACCAGGCTTTGTCTCTCGGTTCCGGAGGGAGGAGAGCTGCTGTTTGGATTCATTTCCCTGATGCCGGGGGATACCTATCACGGTCATGGGCTGCGGAAGGATCTGTGTGAGAAGCTGGAAGGGCTTCACCCCGCATTCCTGCGTTTCCCCGGAGGCTGTATTGTGGAAGGCTTTTCAAAGTCCACTGCCCAGAGGTTTAAGCGGATGACCGGTCCTGTATGGGAGAGGCCGGGAGTTTTGAATCTGTGGGGGTATCATTCCACGGAAGGCCTGGGCTTCCATGAGTATCTGCAGCTGTGTGAGGATCTGAAGACGGATGCGCTCTATGTTTGCAATGTGGGCATGACCTGTCAGGCCAGGAACTGTATCCTCATGGAGGAAGAAGAGGTGGAGGATCTGCTGGATGATGTGCTGTGCGCATTGGAGTATGCCCTGGGGAGCAAGGATACTGAATGGGGAGGTCTGAGGGCCCGGATGGGACACCCTGAGCCCTTCAGATTAAAATATCTGGAAATCGGCAATGAAAATAACGGTCCGGACTATGAGGAGCGCTATGAAAGGTTCAGAAAAGAGATTTCCGCCCGGTATCCGGAGTTGCTCATTGTGGCAAACACCCATGTGGAGCAGGCCGGACTACAGCTGGATATAGCGGATGAGCATTTTTACGACAAGGCGGAATGGTTTGCGGAGAACAGTCATTATTATGATAAGTACGACCGTAAGGGGCCGGGAATTTTTGTGGGTGAGTTCGCGGTGGTGGCAGGGAATATCCGCACACTTTATGCGGCTCTTGGAGAGGCTATGTTCATGGTGGGAATGGAACGCAATCAGGATGTAGTGAAGCTGGCCTCCTATGCGCCACTCTTTGAAAATGTCCGTTATGCAGCATGGGAGCCGAATCTGATTGCCTTTGACGGCCTTGATAACTATGCCATCCCTACCTACTATGTGCAGAAGATGTTTGCAGAAAACAAGGGAACCTATGTGCTGGAGAGCAGCCAGGAGTGCGGTAAGATATATGCGCCTTATTTAAAGGGAGGTCCCTGCCTGGCAGGCTCTGCGGGCGTACGGTTTAAGAATGCATCCTGGAAGGGACAGCCTGTGGCGGCGGAGCATGAGATGTTTGGCTGTGTCAGGGACTGCGGGGATGGAACCTTTATCACGGAGATCCCGGAGAACGGCCCCGGCAGTGAGCAGGCGAAACGGTTTGATATGGCAGGGACAGTGCTGGTGACGCTGGGAAATGATATGGATTCACGGCAGGGTGTCTTTGAAATCGAGATGCTGTTGGAGGAAGGGAAGGAGCTGGGGCTTGGTATGTTTGCCACACCCTATGGAAGGGCAAGGAACAGCGAGGACAGTCCCTGGAATCTGTTTGCAGTGCAGCCTGTCCGCTGGACTATTGCAGCGGGAATGAGCAGTCTGATCGCGGGAGTGGGCTTCCGCAAATATGCGCTTGCAGAATCGATTCCTCTTGAACTGGAAAATGGCGTGTACCACAGGTTTGCAATGGAGGCGGAGAATGGCTGGCTTCGCTGTGTGGTTGACGGCAGGACAGTGACGGAGATAGAGCTGCCTCATTATGATGAGATACAGAGCATTGCGCTTGAGGATGGGGATGAGGTGATCATAAAGCTGGTAAATATTGCCGATGAGGAGAATGCGGTGGAAATCACTCTGGACTGTGAGGTGGAGAGTGGTTACGCCAGGAGCGTGATCACGGGGCAGTCTTCAGACTGCAATACCCTGCAGGAACCGGAGAGGGTGACTGACCGACAGAGCAGGGAGATGGGAGCGGCAAAGCGCTTTATCTATAGAGTACCTGCGAATTCCGTCAATGTGCTGCGGCTTACCAAAGCGCAGGGTGAGTGATGGCTGGAGCAGAATAAACCGGTTCCGGCAAAGCTTTTGAGGCAGGCTGTGGGCGAGGCGTCTGAATCAGGATGCGCCGAGGTGAAATGGCGGATGAAGGCGGCCCGGCAGGAGGAAACAGATTGGGACTTTTTGTGAAGGATAAGGAATTTTACAGGCAGACGGTAGCCATAGCAATCCCTATTTCGCTGCAGAGTATGGTGACGATGGGGGTAAACCTGCTGGATAATATCATGGTGGGCTCTCTGGCGGAAACTGTGATGTCAGGCACTTCCCTGGCAAATCAGTATCTGAGTCTTTTTCATATCTGCTGCATGGGTATCGGGATGGGGGCCAGCGTGCTGACTGCCAGATTCTGGGGCATGAAAAAACTGGACGACCTGAAACGGACGGTCACGCTGATGCTTCGGTTTTGTATATCTCTGGCGATCCTGTTTACGCTTCCGGCTGTTTTTGCACCGGGTCAGCTGATGAGGATCTATACGCCGGATGCGGATGTCATTGCACAGGAGGTTCTTTACTACCGCTGGATATGGCCGTCGCTGTTGCTCCAGGGTCTGTCTTTGACCTGTACCATTGTGCTGCGGAGCGTGGGACAGGTGAAGCTGCCGCTGTTCAGTTCCATAGGGGCCTTTTTTGTAAACGTGTTCTGCAATTATGTGTTTATATTCGGAAAGCTGGGAGCGCCCCGTATGGAGATCCGGGGGGCGGCGCTGGGTACATTGCTGGCCAGAGCCTTTGAGTTTGTGCTCATCTGTGGTTATTTCCTGTTCAGGGATCGGAAGCTTGCGTATCGAATAAAGGATATGAGAATGAAATGCCGGGCGCTGCTTAAGGAGTATGTAAGCGTCAGCATACCGGTGTTTGTATCCGACGCTTTATTGGCGCTGGGAAACTCGGCGGTGGCTATGATCATGGGGCAGATAGGAAAGGAATTTGTGGCGGCGAATTCCATCACCATGGTGACCCAGCAGCTCAGCACTGTTATGATTCAGGGAATCTGCCATGCGGGCTGTATCGTCACCGGGCACACGCTGGGAAGTGGAGAGACGCAAAAAGCACAAAAGCAGGCCTGGACTTTTCTGGGGCTGGGAGCGATTGCAGGGGCAGTATCCGGACTGATTATTTTGGCGGCAGGTAAGCCGATTATCAGCCTTTATAATATTTCGGATGAGACAAGGCAGATTGCCGGACAACTTATGCAGTCTATTGCTTTGATTATTGTATTTCAGTGTACCAACAGTATTATGATGAAGGGAGTTCTGCGGGGAGGCGGGGACACCAGGTTTCTGATGGTGGCGGATATCCTTTTTCTATGGGTAGTGTCTATCCCCTTGGGGGCTCTGGCGGGACTGCGATGGGAATTATCTGCGTTCTGGATCTATTTTTTCCTGAAGCTTGATCAGGTGCTGAAGGCTTTTTGGTGTGTTTTCCGTCTCAAGAGCCGCAAGTGGATCAAGGTGATTCAGGGGAGTTAGCAGTAGAGATGTTGGAACAACGATCAATAGGAGGGATTTCTTAAGATGAAGAATTTAAAGATGAGTGCGGTAATTACTACAATCATATCTGTAGTGGCGGCAGTATGTATTCTTTTACTGTTTCTGACAGCCAGCCGCAGTACTATGGAAACCATGCGAGATACGGCTGTGGATAATATGCAGACATCGCTGGAAGCCAGGGTGGCGATCGTTGAAGAATATGTGGACAAAGCGGAAAAACTGTTGATAGCTTATGGAAAGGCTCCGGTAGTGGCAAAGCTGCTGAAAAATCCCCAGGATGCGGATGCAATAAAGGCTGCCCAGGCATATACGGAAGATTTTTATGCCGAGCTTGAAGACTGGGAGGGTATTTATATCGCAGAGTGGAATACCCATGTCCTGTCCCATTCCAATCCGGCTGTGGTGGGGATTACCACCCGTGAGGGGGATTCGTTAAAAACATTACAGGATGCCATGACGGCGGCAGGCGGAATTTATAACACCGGTATCATTGTCTCGCCGGCTTCTCAGAAGTTGGCATTGTCGCTGTATTGTCCGGTATATGATACAGACGGGGAGACCATCCTTGGTTATGTGGGAGGCGCTCAGTTTGCAGGCAGCCTAAAAGGGCTTCTGGAAGGGCTTCAGGTCAAGGGAATGGAAGACGCCAGAAATTACATGATCAATACGGCGGCGGGAATACATATCTTGGATGAGAAAGAAGAGCGTATGGCTCAGCCCGTCGAGGATGAGATGCTGCTGTCTGTGATCAGTGCAGTGGCAGGGAAGGGAAGTTTCAGCGGCAGTATGGAATATACCTCGGATGAGGGAGTGGAAAGCATTGCGGTATACCAAGCCATGCCGATTCGAGGTTGGGCGCTGGTGCTTAGCGACAGCCAGAGTGAGATATATCAGGAGGCTTATGCCAGCAGGAACAGACTGGCCATGTTCTGCGTGGGAGCATGGGCGCTGATTGTGGCGCTGGCCTGGGTGGCGGTGCGGTTCTGTGTCAGACCTCTGGATGTAGTCCGAAGGTCTATCTTGAGTCTGGAGGGGCTGAATCTTAAGATTCCCGGGGAGTTGGAGAGATATGCGGGTGGCAGGAGCGAGACAGGTCAGATCGCAACGGCCATGAGCTCCCTGTATGGTACTTTGAGCGGTATTATATCTACTCTTCAGGACTGTACAGAGTCGTTAAAGGTATCAACGGGGACTATGAATGAGGCTGCAAATACGCTGATCGATTATGTGGGTGACAATTCTGCTACTACCCAGCAGCTTGTAGCAGGTATCATTACCACTAACGAAGCTATCGGAAATGTAGTCGGTGAGGTGGAAAAAATCTCCGAGTTAGTGGGATTTGTGGAGGAGAAGGTAAAGAAGGGGGACGAGAAAAGCAGAAAGTTAATCAGGACTGCGGAGGATATGAGGGAAATGGCGGACAAAGCCTTACAGGAGGCAGGGTTGAAGATTGGAGAGAACCGTTTCAATATGGAAGCGGCGATGGTAAATCTGCAGTCCCTTACCCGCATAAACGAAATGGCAAATCAGATATTAAGCATTGCCACCCAGACAAACCTTCTTTCCTTAAACGCTTCCATTGAGGCGGCAAGAGCCGGAGAGCAGGGAAGAGGATTTGCCGTGGTGGCCCAGGAGATTGGGAATCTGGCGTCTAATTCTTCTGATACGGCCAAGCAAATCTCAGAAATTTGTGAAGAGATCAACAGTAATATCGCCAACGTCCAGAGTTGTGTAGATGATATCATCGGCTTTATGGAGGGTGATGTGTCCCGGAGATTCCAGGAGTTTGTGAACATAGCCAATGAGTATGGAAATTCCGTTGCTGATATTCGCAGCACGATTGGCGAGATCGAAGAAAATTCTACTGGGTTTGTGGGTTCCGTGGCGAGCATTAGGGAGCGCATGGGGGTGATTCAGACTGCATCCAAGGAAAATGAAATAGGGGTCGACGAAATCGCCAAAAAGATAGAGCATACCAATTCCATGGCCGGGGATCTACAGAATGTGAGCAGTACTAACAGTGATAATGCTACGAAGATTCGCGCTGTAGTGGAAAGATTTACCCGCTAAAAAATGAAAATGAATTATCCATAGAAAGGAAGGTAAAAAATATGCTTAGACAGGTGAAAACAAAAAACGGTGAACTGCAGGGGCTTGTAGGGAAGGATCCCAGAATCACGGTGTTCCGGGGAGTGCCTTATGCGAAGCCTCCTGTGGGAGAACTGCGGTGGAGGGCGCCCCAGCCTGCGGAAAGCTGGGAAGGCGTGCGCAAATGTTATGAATACGGAGATATGCCCATGATGCGGGTGCATCCCGGAACGGATGACAGCTTTTACAAGAGAGAGCTGCATCCTGTGTCCGCGGATTTCGGCATGAGTGAAGACTGTCTGTATCTGAACATTTTTACTCCTGCGGAGACGGCGGAGGATAATCTGCCGGTATTCTGCTATATTCACGGCGGCGGCCTGCAGGACGGCTATAATTATGAGGTGGAGTTTGACGGAGAGAGGGTGGCCCGCCGGGGCGTTATCGTGGTGATGATTGGTTATCGCCTGGGTCTGTTCGGTTTTCTGGCCCACCCGGAAATTACAGCGGAAACGCCGGCGGATCAGGTGATTTCCAATTTCGGAATGCAGGATCAGTCCCTGGCGCTTCACTGGGTGAAGGAGAATATAAGAGCATTTGGCGGCAATCCGGATCAAATTGTGATTTGCGGACAGAGCGCCGGGGCGGGCAGTGTACAGACACAGCTTTGCAGTCCCTACAATAAAGGAATCATTTCGGGTGCAATCTGTCAGTCCTCGGTAACCTTTGCATTTGGGGATGAGGAGTCCGTGTTCGGCAGGAGCATGACGCTGGAGGAAGCGGAAAGGCATGGCGCGGATTTCTTTGTCTCAGTGGGTATAAAAAGTCTGGAGGAGGCTCGCAGCCTGGATGCAGCGGAGCTGATGAGACGTCTGGACAGCGTGTCTCCCGAGGGTGAAATGTTCGGACTCTCTTTCGGAACCTGTGTGGACGGAAGGTTCGTCACGGAACCGGTGGTATCCTCTTATTACAATGACAGGCTGCCGGATGTACCCATGATCGTGGGTGTCTGCCTGGGGGAAACGAGGGGAATGTTCAGCGGCGCAGGGCTTACCCGGGCGCAGATAGAGAAGCGGGCAGAGGTCTACGGGGATAAGAAAGAGGAATTTTTAAGGCTGGCTGATGTAAAGACCGACGAGGATGCAGCTGCGCTTGCCCTGGGAGACGCATTTAATATGTTTCTGGGGGGAAGCAGGGGCTTTTGTGAGCTTCGTTCCGGAATGGGAAAGAGAGTGTACTATTATATTTTCGATCATGATATTCCCGGCGATGACGCGGGTTCTTTCCACGGCTCCGACCTGTGGTTCATGTTCGACTCCCTGGCTAACAGCTGGCGGCCCTTTGAGGGAAAGCACTATGATCTGGCGCGGCAGGTATGCTCTTACTGGACAAATTTTGTGAAGACGGGGGATCCCAACGGTGTTGACTACAACGGGAATCCTCTGCCGGAGTGGAAGCCCTATCGGCATGAGGAGAAAAATGTGATGCGGTTTCTTGGCAAGGCCACGCCTGACACTCTGGAGGAGTGCCCGGTGGCAGATTTCAGGCTTGCCTTTGGCAGGGAGAAGCTGACGGAACAAGGAAAATAAAATTCTATTGTTGAATAGGAAAAACGGATACCGTCCGCATTTGTGTCTATCTCTGACAGATTCCCTAATTGCTGTTACAAGAAATATTATATCAGAGAAGCTTGTTATATGTTTGTTGATATAATGTCTTATTATAGGAAAATATCATAAAACATGACGAATAAAGGTATATCTAATAAATTACTGCGCACTACATAAGCAGAATGAATTTAGATGCTTGCCCCAAATCCACTCTATCAACATAATAAACCTTATTTGTGCAACTAGAATATTCTTTTCCTGTGTCTGGGCTTTTTTAACAAGTCAAGGACATAGACAAGTGGTAAAAGCAAGACGTACATAACACAGGCTGTTCTGGCTGCGCAGGGTGACAGCCTATTTCTGTTTTCTCTTGTATACCCTTGTCAGCCATTCACACAAGGAATTATTGGCAAGCACTCTTTTATCATGCAGGAACAACCGCTCATTCGCTTTGTATTCCCTGAGCCGCATATATAGGTTATATCCTTCTTGGTAGTAATCACCCGGAGGCAAATCTCCTGCTGTCTACGGTATGTCTTTCTACGGCTTGGGTAAGTCTCCAACCCTGATACTGATAGTATCGGCTCTTCTTTCATTTGTATATATTTAAAATCAAGGTGACGCTTTAAAATTACCAGCATCTCATCAAAAGCCGAAGTACTTTTGATAGTAAAAATCTTCATATGATAAAAGTTCAATAGTATTAGCATTTGTGAATATAAACGTGCAGCAAAGATGCATTTCTTCGATGCTAATTAAATTATACACAGCCAGTATGCCATCCTAATCAAGGACATACTGGCTGCCATAATTTTTCTATCAGCTTTCCTGTAAATGCATTAACATAATCATACATCCTGCAGACTCACGGGAATAATCTTTCCTGCACTAAACTCAAAAATATAATCCGACAATTCTTCTATATCACCAGAAATATGACTTGTGAGTAAAATGAGTCTATCCGAAGCCTTCAATTCTAATATTAATTGCTTTATTTGTGCCACGCCTTGTTTATCTAATCCATTAAATGGCTCATCTAAAATTAGAATCTTTTGTTTTTCCATAATTGCTTGAGCTATAGCAAGTCTCTGCCGCATACCTAAAGAAAAATTTTTAACCTTTTCTTTATTGTCAAGCTCCAATCCCACCATTTTCAAAGCAGCTTTTATGTCCTCGTCATTTATAATATTCCTTATTTGCGCCAAATATTTTAAATTTTCATATTGCGTATAGCTTTCTATAAATCCTGGCTTTTCAATGAGAACACCTAAATCTGGTAAAAAATCTATATCCTTACCAATAACTTTTTCATTCAATGCAATTATGCCACTATCAGCTTTCAAAAAACCGCAAATAGTTTTAAAAAATACTGATTTACCTGAGCCATTTGGTCCTATAAATCCATATATATTTCCAAAATTTAATTCCAAATCAACATTATCCAAAACCACTCTTTTTTTGAATCTTTTTGACAATCCGCTTATTTTCAACATATGTTTACTCTCCTTTTTCTAATTAGCACACCATAAAAAATAACCAAGATTACATCCATGACTAATATCAATAGTACTATCGAGGCACTTCCAATCCGATTTCTGAGAACCAAGAATCTAACAGTTGACATTGCAGGTAAGATTGGAATTGGCAAAATTGTGTTTAATATATAAGCCGCAATTATATATGTAAAGCTGTTTTCTCTCGAATAACAATCATCCAAAATAATATATAAAGTCATAATACCCAAAAAGCCAAAATCGTCCATTATTAAATAAAAAACACTTGATGCAATCTGCTCTAAATAAAATCCTGCAAAGCAATAATATACAACATGCGAGATGGTAAGCAAAATTTCTCCCAATATAATAACTACTGCTGAATAAGCATATATAAATTTCTTATAGTCAGGTATCCTTGCAAGGATATAAATCATGAGATCGCTAGATAATTTATCAACAATCTTCCCCACCGTAATAAAGACGATTGATACATTTAAAAGCTTTAATAAAACAGTGTTGAACCCCCAAAAATAAGCATCATTTCCACCCTGCCAGAGAATACTGCTACTTTTTTCATCAAGCTGAACACCAGTAAAATTTGCATATATAAAATCTACCAAGACAAAAAGCATAATTGAGATTAAAATATCTTTTTTAAACTCTTTAACAATTATTTTAAAGAGTGTCAACACTTTCATTCTCTACAAACTCCCATCTCTTAGATAAGCAACTAATGGTTATCCAAATATGCAGTACCAAGTACCCAACCAAGTGAACATTAAAAAAGAAAATGGACTCCCATAAATTAGCACCATTAATTGAAAAAACATAGCTTTCCCCCGCAGAGAAATCTAAAATCGGTATATATTTTCCTTTTATTCTTAAAACCTCCATTGGAGAGGTAAATACAAAATAAAGAAGAAATGGCAATACACAAATACTTCCTCCCCTTTTTTGAAGATTTGTGAAAGCGTACCTAATGGTATAAATTATATACTGAATAAGCAATCCAAGCAATGTATAGCGTATCAATAAAAAGAAAAATGTTATAAATATTTCCTGACTGACAAGAGATACACCTTTTATCAACAGAAAAAATACTGGGGTGGATAATACTATGCAAGTGGATATACAAGTAGATATTGCCAGTGTTATATAATCTTCTAAAATCATTTTTTGCTTGCTTGATATCCTAGAAACGCAATTGTAATATGTTGAATAAATGCTGGCTTTATGCTGAATCACCATAATAGGAATACAAATAATCCACAAAAATAAATCTTTCTTCAGAAGACTAAAATAACCAGAAACAGTAGTAAATTTATTGATACATATGTAAACAATCAAAAAAAAGATTTGAAGAAACATCATCAGATATATTAATGGAGATGTATAAATCAGTCTTAACTTATTTTTTATAAAATGAAACTGTTTCATATACATCAATTCCCTCTTTTTTGGTAGATTTTCTCTGATATCATCAATAATATCAAACCAACAATAATATATGTACCAATCAAAACTCCATATCCATTAATGTTAAACGCCACTTGATACGGCCGCATAACCACATTAGGTTGCAATGCTGTTGGTAACACCATATCTAACACTCCTACTATTATGAACGGTGTCACTATAACAGCAATCTTGTTTTTAAAAAAAGATGTCACCCCTATGGCAAAAACTAAAAATCCAAAATAGTATATAATATGTGAAACAAAAACTAAAACGAAATACAGCAAAGGATTATTTATAAAAAAATCTTCCTTAAAAGACACTATTCCCTGAATAAATTCAAGAGATGTATCATGTTGTGTTAACAAACCCGTAACAACAGCAAAAACCATCTCAGAAAAGGCTAATAATACTGTACCAGACAACGCAATAGCAAATGCTTTATGTATAACATACCTCAAATTTCCTTTTCTACTAACACAAAAATATCTAAAACGATTTGTTTTCTCTAATAAATATGTGTATAAATATGGCGCAACAAGTATCACGGGTGCCAATGCCTGAATCATATAATATGAACCTTCCCATACCCTGTACATGTTGCCATAATATTTTTTGTAAAATATAACATCCTCAATGTTCTGAATATCTTGTGCAGAATCTATTTTCAAAGCAGTCCGCCAGCCGCTATAATATGCATTTATAATCATCAGACCAACAACCGCAACAATAAGAATAATATTTGATTTTTTTAGCAAAGCTCTTTTTAATTCATTTTTCATAATAAATGTCACCTACATAATTTAAAAGAGTGTTGGGATTGGGAAATATTGTTGCTAAATACGGTATTGTTTTAATAAGAATCAATATTCCATGTTCCCTGCGTAGTTGCCGAAGAGTTCCAAGCGCCGCTATCTCTCTTCACAGCAAGTCTGTACTTCTTATTCTTAACAGTTGTATTGCGTTCGAATTCACGAGTCGCAAAAGTACCTGTTGCGGAAAATGCAACTACTCTGGATTCTTCCTCGGAGTTTACAACATCATATGTAAATGTTGCATCACTCGGCTCAACATATGTGCATTCCACAACAGGATTCTCATCTGCGGAATACTTATATGCCGCAGATGAATACTTCCACGGGCTGAATATGCCGGAGGTCAAATCGAAAGAAAACTTTGTATTATATGCATATGCTGTAGCTGCACATGCAAATACAAACGTGAACACCAGCGCCACTTTTGCGAATTTTTTGAAAACTTTTTTCATTGTAGGTTCCCTCTCTTTCACAAACAAAACAACCAATCGCAACACTCATTTGTTAAAATTAACTATACTATTTTTAACTGATAATGTCAAGCTGCATTTCGTTACTCTTGTTTCATTCTCTCGTTTAATTCTATATAACTAATTTTATCTGCATCCTGTCAGCACATCCATGTACAGAGGAGATTTGTTGATGCTCGTGACCATGGTTTATTCCCGATTCTGATATAGAAATGAATGAAGGATTCAACCGACAGAAGAACTGGCAGGGGGACATCACTCATGCCTGCAGTTGGGATGCAACGGCGATGAAGAACCATTACCTGATGACACAGATATCAGATATGATAAAGCAGCTGTATGAATGGTTTAGTTTGAAGTCAAGAGGGATAAAAAAAGAAGCAGAAAAATATATCTTCCGATCTGTTAGCAAGCATTTTACCTTTAAAATTAAAAATAAATATCCTGCACATTAAAGTTTTATAACGTGCCCCGTTTGCCGTTGTCTTTTCCCGATATATTTAGTACAATGTAACTGTTCGGAACCATACAAAATGTGTTCTGAACAGTTACATTATTTCCGCGGGCAAAATGTGTCTTTCAGACACATAAGCCAAGTCAACGCAGTTGACTTTGTTAACGCAGTTGACTTTGTGCCAGTGTATAAAGCAGGCCACGGCCGGCTTTGGCTTGGACAGATTGGCGAATGCCGCGAGAGAAGGGAGAATTTATATGAGCGGTGATTCCTTTCGCAACAGAAGGAACGGATTTACGACTATGAACGGAGGACAGGAGGGGACGTCCGGGGGAAAGTCCGGGGGAAAGTCCGGCGGAAAAATAGCCGGGATCGTAGTGGCGGCGCTGGCAGTGATTATCATCCTGTTCAATTCCACCTATGAGATCAAGGAGCAGGAACAGGCAGTGCTGATTACCCTGGGTAAGGCTTCTGCAGTGACAGAGCCGGGCCTGCACTTTAAGATTCCTTTTATCCAGCAGGTGAGAAAGGTGAACACTACCATTCAGGGATTTTCCATCGGCTACAACAATACCAGCAATGAAGTGGTAACGGACGAATCTCTGATGATTACCTCAGACTTTAACTTTATTGATGTGGACTTTTATGTGGAGTACCGGTACAGTGACCCGGTGAAGGCGCTGTATGCATCTCAGGTTCCACTGGAAATTCTGCGCAACATCAGCCAAAGCTGTATCCGTACCGTGATTGGCAGTTATCCGGTGGATGATGTGCTGACTACCGGGAAAAATGAAATTCAGGCGGCCATTAAGGAAATGATTATCAACCGGCTGGAGGAACAGGACATAGGAGTGCAGCTGGTAAACATTACCATTCAGGATTCCGAGCCGCCCACTGCGGAGGTTATGGAAGCCTTCAAGGCGGTGGAGACGGCGAAACAGGGCAAGGAGACGGCGCTGAACAATGCAAATAAGTACCGCAATGAGCAGCTTCCCTCCGCCCAGGCAAAGGCAGACGGCATCTTAAAGGATGCGGAGGCCCGGAAAACCGAGCGGATCAACGAGGCCACGGCACAGGTCGCCAGATTTAATGCGATGTATGAGGAATATGTTAAAAATCCTGCCGTTACAAGGCAGCGTATGTTCTTTGAGGCCATGGAGGATGTGCTTCCCGATCTGAAGGTTATTATTCAAAGCGAGGGCGGCAATCTGCAGACCATTTATCCTCTGGAATCCTTTACCGGAGATTCCGGAAACAGCTCTGACGGCAGTTCCGGCAGCCGGGGTACGAACAGTTCCGGTGGTAGTGCTTCCGGCAGCAGTGCTTCCGGCAGTTCTGCAGCGGGCGATCCGGCAGCGGACGGCGCAGGGAATAATTGAGGAGGCGGAGAAAAGTATGAAGACGGTTAAAAAAGTTGTTTTGGTGATTGTAGTTTTTGCAGTGGTGATAACCGGTGCATCCTGTATCGTAATTACAGGTGAAAACGAATACAGCCTGATTCGTCAGTTCGGAAAGATAGACCATGTGGTATCTGAGGCAGGCATCAGCTTCAAGGTTCCCTTTATCCAGAGTGCGGATACGCTGCCCAGGCAGACACTGCTGTATGACCTTTCGCCCTCGGATGTGATTACCAGTGATAAAAAGACGATGATTTGTGACAGCTACATTCTCTGGCACATTGTGGATCCGGTTAAGTTTGCCCAGACCCTGAACGGCTCTGTTGCCGCCGCTGAGGGACGCCTGGACGCCATTGTGTATAACTCTACGAAAAACATTATCAGCAGCACCTCTCAGGATGACGTGATTTCCGGTCGGAACGGGGCTCTTTCTCAGGCGATTCTGGAAAATATAGGTACGTCTCTGGATCAGTACGGCATTGAACTGCTTGCATATGAGACCAAGAAGCTGGATTTGCCCAGCGACAATAAGGCGGCAGTTTACGAGCGTATGATTTCCGAGCGTGACAACATTGCCGCAACCTACACCGCCGAGGGCAGCTCCGAGGCCCAGATTATCAGGAACACTACCGACATGGAGGTGACGGTCATGCTTTCCGAGGCGGAAAAGGAAGCTGCAATCCTTATCGCTGAGGGCGAGGCCGAGTATATGAGGATTTTGTCCGAAGCCTACAATGATGAGACAAAACAGGAGTTTTATTCCTTTGTCAGGAGTCTGGACGCCCTGCGGCTTTCCATGCAGGGCGGCAATAAAACGGTTATTCTCTCCCCTGACTCACCCATTGCCCAGATCTTTTACGGAAAATAAATTGATGGAAGGCAAAAAGGAGTGGTAAGGACGCATTGGTAAAGGCGCATGGAAACAGTAAAATGTAAACTATGCGCTTTTTTGCGTGCAAAGGAACAATGAGCAAATCCAATGAATCGGATGCAAGCTGACACAGGTTCGGGCCGCAAAGTAATTGCCGGCCGGGTATGCAACGAAAAGTAGCACGAAAAAGTCAAATGTATACAACTGTTGGTGGCGCAACTTAAAGCTTTTTATTATGATTGTCACAAACCTGAGGATGCTGCGCTTTAAGAGACAGTCTCAGGTTAATGAAAGGAGAGGCGGTTGTTTTATGAGCAGGCAGACAGTCATATCGGCAAAGCACTTGAAAAAAGCCTTTGGCAAAGGCGAAAGTATTCAGGTTATTTATTCTGACCTGAATATTGATATTTACAAGGGGGATTTTACTGTTATCATGGGTTCGTCAGGGGCCGGCAAGTCTACCCTGATGTACTCCCTTTCAGGGATGGATAAACCGGACGGCGGGGAGATTTATTTTGACGGAACGGACATTACGAAGCTGGACAATGACAAGTTGGCCGTGTTTCGGCGGAAACAGTGCGGCTTCGTATTCCAGCAGATTTATCTGATCGATAAGATGAACCTTATGGATAATGTTATCGCAGCAGGGGTACTGACGAGCAAAGACAGGGAAGACATCAAAGGCCGTGCCCGGGAACTGTTCTCTCTGGTAAACATTCCCGAAAAAACCTGGAAGAAAACATCCTCCCAGATTTCAGGAGGCGAAGCGCAAAGGGCAGGTATTGTCAGGGCAGTTATCAACCATCCCAACGTATTGTTTGCAGACGAGCCCACAGGCGCATTGAATTCCGCAAATTCAGGGGCGGTGCTGGATGTTTTTACCTCACTTCACGATAACGGACAGAGCATCGTCATGGTTACACACGACAAAAAATCAGCCCTGCGGGGAAACCGTATTATTTATATTAAGGACGGGAAAATTTTCGGCGAGTGTGATTTGGGGAAATTTGAGCCGGACAATGCGGAAAGAACCGAAAAGCTTGATACATTCATCAGGGAAATGGGGTGGTAGCGTGAGAAGAATTTCTAATTGCCTTCGTAAATTCCGCCGGCAGAAGGGGCCGCAAATATCAACGCTCATTCTGCACAACCTGAAGAAAGCAAAGGGACAGTACCTATCCTTCGGAGTCTTTATCTGCCTGACGGCTTTTATCACAAATATTGCCCTTGTGCTTGCTTTTCAGACATTTGACGCTTATGACAGCCTGTTTGAGAAGCTGAATACGGCGGACGTCAATTTTATCATTCCGCAGATGCAGGATACGGAAGAGCTGCTGACGGAAGTGGAGGAAATTGACGGAGTAGCATTTGCCGAAAAGCATGAAGGGATATTTACCACCGTAACGGTCCGTGAATTTGCAGGGTCTGATTTTGACATGAACACTGTCTTTTACAATCTTGACGAGGAAAGAACCCTGAATCTGCTTGACGTCACGGAATATCCGGGGAAGAACGGGGTTTGCGTTTATATTCCCATGTATATGAAGGAATTAGGCGGCTTTACGGAAGGCGGCAGCATTACCTATTCCATAGGCGGCGCGGACCATACCTGGGATATTGGCGGAACCGTATCGGAAATGCAGTATGGAAATTACGGTACCGGACTCATCGGCGGCTATTTTCCCGAAGCCGTCTACAGGGACTTTGCAAATGAATACGGTAATAACGGCATTGCAGAATATTCTTTAAAGGTAACCGATACCGTCAGGCTGAGCGAAATTAAAAATACAATTGCGGAATTCTTAAGAGAAAAGGGAATCGCGCTGTTGAATATCAATGACAGAGATACCGCAAAGCAGACCAGGACCATGGTCTGTACCCTGCTGATCGTCATATTCCTGGCGCTGGCTGCAATTATACTTGTAGTGAGCATTTTCCTCAGCAACTTCAGGATACGAAGTGCAATCGAAGACGAACTGGCACAGATGGGGGTATTGAAGGCGGTTGGTTATACAAGCCGCATGATTATTGCGTCAGCGGTTATGCCCTATGTGCTGGTGGGTATTATTTCCACAGTAATAGGAGCTGCCCTGTCCTACGGGGTTCTGCCCCTGGCAGCAGGTATTCTGGCAGTCCAGTCAGGATTTTCTTATACGCCGGTGTTTGATATAACGGCCTGGCTGCTTGTAATAGCGGTGCTGACGCTTGCCATATTTATTTTCTCCTATATTTCGGCAGGGAAGATACATAAACTGGAGCCTATCAATGCCATAAGAGGCATTACCGGAAAGGAATCGGCGGGACAAAATATATTATTATTTGCGGTTTCCTTTGGTATCATGGTGCTGTTGTCTTTTGCGGGAACGCTGTTGTACAATGTAAATGTCAGGCCGGATAATTTTATGAATACGCTTTCGGAGGAATTACCGTCCGTTATTTTTACGGCAGAGGACGGAAAGCTGGAGGAGCTTAAAGGACTTCTTCAAAAGGATGACAGGGTAAAGCTCTGCCTGGGATACGCTTCCGTACCTGTAAGCTATGCGGATGGAAGTCTTACCGCCTTTGTGTGTGAAGACTTTTCAAAGGCAACCAACGATATATGCTATGAAGGCCGCAGTCCCGGGAAGGAGAATGAAATTGCAGTAGGAAACGCTCTTTCGGACAATTATTCTATCGGTGATGAAATAGAGATAACAGTCGGCTCCGAATCAGAGGTTTACATTGTAACCGGCTATATTCAAAGCGTAAATAATGCCGGAGCGGTATGTCAGCTGACGAATGGAGGGTACGAAAAAATCGGCGCAGAAACCGATTCCGTCAATGTATATTTATATGACAAAAAGGCAGAGGAGGTTATCAATGACTATGAAGAAAACCATGGTGCAATCATTAAAGCATCCGTAAATTTTGAACAGATGAATGAAAACGGCAGGATGCTGTACACGGGTATTGTTTCCGTCATTGTGATTATCCTGTTTGTGATTTCCGTCCTGATGGTACTGCTTGTGATGTATGTAATCATAAATTCCATGATAAGCAGGCGCAGGCAGGAATTCGGCATATATAAAGCAATCGGCTACACAAACAGGCAGCTTACCGTTAAGACGGCGCTTGAATTTATACCCGTTGTGGCTGTGGCGTCATTTATTTCGGCAATCCTGGGATTGTGGTATCTTCCCGCAATGGACAATACCATATTTTCCCTGATTGGGGCCATAAAAAATCATTTTGAAGTATCTGTCCTGATGCTGCTTGTATTTGCAGCCGGGTTCACTGCTGTGGCATTTGTAATCAGCGTACTTCTTGCCGCGCCGATTAAAAAGATTACGGCATATTCACTTTTAAAAGAATAAAGGAGCGATGGTATGAATTTTTCAGAAAAGCTGAAAGAAATAAGAAAAAAGGAAGGTATTTCACAGGAGCAGCTTGCCGATAAAATCGGTGTTTCAAGACAGGCTATCACCAAGTGGGAAACCGGAAAGGGTTTACCGGACGTGGAAAATATGGTAATCATAGCGGAGATTTTTAAGACTACCATAGATGAACTGCTTATGGATTCCGTCACAAAAGCAGTCCCGGAAACATCTGTGTATACCAGCGAAACAATTTATGACATTGACTGTGAGAAACATTTTGACGTCAATATCGGCAGCGCAGCCGCAATCCTGCTGTCGACAGGCGATGATGAGAAGCTGCATATCAGGCTGTCCTCCGAAACCCTTGAGAATCTGGCTTCCATGTTCAAGATAAAGCTGGATGAAAAGAAAAATAAGGTGGATGTAATTTGTCTGAACAAGAATAAGCTGAGCCGCTATGAGGCGGAGGAGGCGCTGACGGTTGAGATTATCCTGCCGAATAAATATTCCGACGTCTGCGAGATTGCGGCCGATGTGAAGCTTCTTGCGATAAGGAAGCTTCATCTGAACCGTTTGGAATATGACGGCGGTGCAGAGCAGGTTCTGATTTCGGACAGCAGCGGAAGTCTGGAATTAACGGCAAAGACGGATTATGACATCACGGTTGATAAGATCACGGGGAGATTGGACGTCAACCAGTGGAAGGCAAAGGCGATTGTTCATATTCCGGAAGAAAATACGGTAAAGGTTGTAAATAAGGGCCGGAAATGTAACGTGTATTATGTAAGAGGCGGAAAGACGGCAGAGTGCGAAAGGAACGCCGACAGTGAAAATGAAATCAGTATTTCGGGAATCTTTTCTGAGCTGACGGTGGATTTGACATAATTAAGAACAATTTGACAGCCGCCCGGAATTGTGCTACATTTTTTATTAGAAACAAGGTCGGTGCGTGAGATTGGGAGTCAGGCAGTAAAATGTCATGAGGATGGCATTGTTTGCCTGACTCTTTTCGGTTTCGGGAAAGGGAGATTGGTATGACGGATATTATTGTAATCGGCGCGGGAGTCACGGGATGCGGAATCGCAAGGGAGCTGGCCCGTTACGATTGGAGCGTGACCGTGCTGGAGAGAGCTTCCGACGTGTGCGAAGGAACCTCAAAGGCGAACAGCGGTATTGCCCATGCCGGGTTTGACGCTGTCCCCGGCACATTGAAGGCAAAACTGAATGTGGAGGGAAACGTGATGATGGAAGTGCTGTCCCAGGAACTGGACTTTCCCTTTAAGCGGAACGGTTCTCTGGTGCTGTGCTTTGACGAGGCGGACAGGCCTAAGCTTCAGAAGCTTCTGGAGCAGGGACGGCAAAATGGTGTGAAGGATCTCAGAATCATTGAGAAGGACGAGCTTAAGGCCCTGGAGCCCAACATTTCCCACAACGCGGTGGCGGCGCTGTATGCACCCACAGGCGGCATTGTCTGCCCCTTTAACCTTACCATAGCGCTGGCGGAGAATGCGGCGGTGAACGGGGTGGAATTCAGACTGAACACGGAAGTACAGAAGATTGAAAAAATATCTGAGGGCTACCGCGTTACTACCGACAAGGGAACGCTTGAGAGCAGGGTGGTCATTAACGCTGCCGGAGTTTATGCAGACCGCTTCCACAATATGGTCAGTGAAAAGAAGATTCGGATTATCCCCAGGAAGGGCGAGTACTGCCTGATGGATAAAAAGGTGGGTGATTTTGTCACAAGGACGATTTTTCAGCTGCCCACCAAATACGGCAAAGGCGTACTGGTAACGCCCACGGTTCACGGCAATCTGCTGGCGGGCCCTACGGCAGTGGATATAGAGGACTGCGAGGGCGTGAACACCACCCGGGAAGGCATGGAGGATCTGATGAAGCGGGCCGCCTTAAGCGTGGAGGGGCTTCCCTCCAGACAGGTCATCACTTCCTTCGCAGGGCTGCGGGCTCATGCGGACACGGAAGAGGAAGATTTTATCATCGGGCAGGCGGAGGATGCTCCCGGCTTCTTTGACGCGGCGGGCATTGAGTCGCCGGGACTGACCTGTGCCCCTGCCCTGGGGAAATATCTGGCGGCACAGGTGTTGGAATACCTGCCTGCGGCCGTAAAGCAGGATTTCATTGCCACAAGAAAGGGAATCCCCAGCATGGCGCTTGCCGGTCCGGAAGAGCGGCAGAGACTGATACAGGAGAATCCTTTATATGCCGACGTGGTGTGCCGCTGTGAACTGGTGACGGAAGGAGAGATCCTGGACGCCATTCACAGACCCTTGGGGGCAACCACCCTGGACGGAGTAAAGCGCCGCACCAGAGCGGGGATGGGACGCTGTCAGGCGGGCTTCTGTTCACCCAGAACGGTGGAGATACTGGCCAGAGAGCTGGGAAAGGATATGGCGGAAATCGGAAAGAACAATGAAGGAAGCCGATTCCTCACAGGCTATAACAAGGACGGGATCGAGTGTGAGAAGAATTTCTAACTGCCTTTGGCAGTTTTTGCTCACAGCATAGGCTGTTTCGCGAAGAAATTCTAAATCTCACACTGAAGAATGCAAGAGGGGGCTTTAGCCCACCTCTTTGGGCAGGCATTCTTCTCGGAGTCGTCAGACTCCGTGGGACTGGTTTGCGCCTGCCGCGCAGACATGACTGGAAGTGAGTAACTGTGCATCGTACTTGCACGGCTGAATGCGCAGGAGGAGATTGTGTGATTGAAGCCGTGCGGTCGAAGCGGCGGGCGAAAGAATACAAGGAAGCCGCGGACGGCGCGGCGAAGAAATGAGGTTGACATGAAAAAAGAACTGGTAATCATCGGAGGAGGTCCCGCAGGACTTGCGGCGGCTATTGCGGCAAAGGAGAACGGCGTGGACGATCTGGTCATCCTGGAGCGGGACGGAAGGCTGGGAGGAATTCTGAACCAGTGTATTCATAACGGTTTCGGACTGCACACCTTTAAGGAGGAGCTGACAGGCCCGGAGTATGCCGGAAGGTACATTGATAAGGCGCTGGAGCTTGGGATTCCCTATAAGTTGAATACCATGGTGGCGGATCTGACACTGGCGTCGGAAAATGCGGAAGCCGGAAGTGAGGGCAGCGCACCGATTAAAACGCCGGGTGAGGCGGAAGACAAGTCAGTTGACGCACAGGGCGGTGTCAAGCTGGTGACTGTGATGAATCGGCAGGAGGGCTTGTACACCATCGAAGCGAAAGCAGTCATCCTGGCTATGGGATGCAGGGAGCGTTCCAGAGGCGCCCTGAACATTCCGGGATATCGGCCTGCGGGCATTTACTCCGCCGGGACGGCTCAGCGTTATGTAAACATGGAGGGCAGAATGCCCGGTAAAGAGGTAGTGATATTGGGCTCCGGGGACATCGGGCTGATTATGGCCCGCCGCATGACGCTGGAGGGAGCAAGGGTGAAGCTGGTAGCGGAGCTGATGCCTTATTCCGGCGGCCTGAAGAGAAATATCGTGCAATGTCTGGACGACTTTGGCATTCCCTTAAAGCTTAGTCATACGGTGGTTGACATTAAGGGAAAAGAGAGGGTGGAAGCCGTAGTGGTGGCGCAGGTGGATGAAAACTCCAGGCCCATTCCCGGTACGGAGGAGGAGATTCCTTGTGATACGCTGCTCCTGTCCTGCGGGCTGATTCCCGAGAATGAACTGTCGGGAAATCTGGGAGTGGAGATGAATCCCGTTACCAACGGCCCCAGAGTCAACGAGAGTCTGGAGACAGACAAGGAGGGCGTCTTTGCCTGCGGCAATGTGCTGCACGTTCATGATCTGGTGGACTATGTATCGGAGGAGGCTGCTCAGGCCGGGAAACGGGCGGCAGCCTATCTGCAGGGCAGGCTGCCTGAGGCACGGCCCGGGGCGGCAAAAGGAGCGGGCGGTCAGATTCCCATTCGGGCCGTGGACGGCGTCCGTTATACGGTTCCTGCGTCCCTGGATCCCCGCAGAATGGAGGAAACCCAGGTGGTGCGTTTCCGTGTGGGCAATGTTTACAGGGATGCGGCGGTGGAGGTTTCCTTTAACGGGAAGGTGGTAAGCAGCAGGAAGAAAAAAGCCCTTGCCCCCGGCGAGATGGAACAGGTTATTTTAAAGAGGGCTGATTTAGAGCAGTTTGAGGGCCTGGAGGAAATCACCTTTGCCATTCGGCAGGGCTGAGATTGTTTGGTACGCGTAAGAGGGTGTGTAAACACCCCTCTTTAAGCACACAGAGAGGTGTAAGAATGGAAAAGAAAGAATTTGTCTGCATAGGATGCCCCTTGGGGTGCAATGTGACTGTGGAGGCGGAAGGAAAAGAGATAAGGAGCATTACCGGAAATACCTGTCCCAGAGGAGCGGACTATGTGACCAAGGAGCTGACCGATCCGAGGCGTATCGTCACCAGTCTGGTGCGGGTCAGCGGCGGGGAGCTTCCGGTGGTTTCGGTGAAAACTGCGGCGGATATTCCCAAGGATAAAATCGGGGACTGTATTAAAGTACTGAAGGAGATTGAATTGTCCGCGCCTGTCCGCATAGGGGACGTGGTGGCGGAGAATGTGTGCGGCAGCGGCGTGAATGTCATTGCCACAAGGTCTGTGGCGGCGGTGTAAGGGCCGCTGTCCGGCAGGGTGATTTTTCCTTATTGGCTGTACAAATCAGTAGCTAGGGGGTATTTCCATGAAAAAAGTATGTGCTGTAATGATGACTGTGTTGATTTTCAGCCTTTCGGCTTGTATGAGCAAAGAGGACACCGACACATCATCAAATACTGGAATACAACTGGTATTTGATAAAAGCGTTGAGGCAAGTGCATTTACAGATTCATTGCTTGAAGAGATGTTGAACCAAAAAGGCATCACAGACTATAACATTAAATTGACCTCTGGTGGATTTATAACTGATGACCCCATAATTTATATTGTCGGGTATCGTTTTACTTATGATGGGACGACAGAAGTGTATGGCTATAAACTGAGCCTTGCAGAAGGCGGTTATGCTGTGCTTGAAGAAGGACGTGAAATTGGAGCATTCATTGTGGGAGACGGTGAGTAGAGCGCTAGTCCCTGTTGGTATCCCCTCTCGGATCTGCTTCATTCACCACAAACGAGTAGCCGCTATGTTGTATTAGGTGAAATCTCACATTCATCCTTTACAACATATTCCCTCCTGAAGTCAATAACCCCGCCGCAAAGACTGACACAAAGTCAACTGTGTATGTGTCTGAAAGACACATTTTGTTCGCGGGAATAAAAAGCCCCCGGGCCCGAAGGACACCGGAGGACAAACTGGCAATCTCTTGTATAAGTATTATATCACATGACAGTAAAATGTCCATGACATTATCTGAAACCATGTCCATAAAATACTAAACAAGTATATACCATATCATAGTATATTGCAAACAAAAGAAAATATGCATGGCTGAGCAGGAACAGTAAGGCCTTCAGCGTCAGGCAGATTCATCCTGCAGCTTCTTCAGAGCAAGCAGGATATGGTCCGAATCAAAGGGCTTCGTAACGTAAGCGGAGGCTTTGCAGCGGATCGCAGTCTGCTGGGCAGCTTCCGAATTGTCTGCTGTCACCATGATGACCTTTACGGCGGGATATTTTTCCTTTACTTTTTTTAAAATATCCAGGCCGTTTTCATCTTCATCCGGAAAATGAATGTCCAGAAATAAAATCTGAGGGATATTTTGGCTCATGGCAGCCCACAGCTCTTTGCCGTCTCTGACGCTCCCTCTGCAGCGGTAGCCTTGTTTTTCCAGCATTTCTTTCAGACATGAGCGGAGGAAATCCGCGTCGTCGCAAATCATAAAGGTTTCCCCGCCTGCCCTGTCAAGCAGTTCGTCCGTTGTGACCTGGAAGAAATCTGCCAGGGCGCAGAGCATTGTAATGTCCGGCAGAGTGCTTCCGGTTTCCCATTTGGATACCGCGCCGACGGTGACGCCCATTTCAGTAGCCAGAGCTTCCTGAGTAATGCCGCGCTTTTTGCGCAGCACTGAAATCTGTTTTCCAATATTCATATATGATCTCCTTTTCCGGTTATTTCTGCGGCTTTTTAATACAGTCGACTTTGTATCCTTGCCTGCAGCGGGGTTATTGACTTGGGCCCTGTATGCTCATTATAGCGGATACTGCCGGCAGGCACAATGGAGCTTTGAGCAAGTAATTTTCCCGACAGGAAAGTATCTGTATTTGGCAGATTAATAACGTCCTACATCCTTTCGTCCAGATAAAGCTGTACCCTGTTCTGGATTTTTTCCGCTGTCTGCTCCGCCGATAAAACGTCGGACTTATATCCGCTGAGTTCCTCTCCGACGATCTGACTGATAAAGGACAAGACAGGCATACTCTTTCCATCTGTAAGCGCCACGATTTCCCTGATCCTTTCCACATCCTCCTCAGAATTAGCATAAAAATTTGGTATATTCCCCTCCCCAAAATAAAACGGAACAGGTTCTCCCGTATCCTCATAGTACTGCTGCACGGTAGACCACTTCAGCATCTTGTCAAATTTCGATTAGAAACACAAGATTTCATAGCCGCCCATTAGCGGTTGTAGTTGCTTAATAAAATCCTCCGAAACCCTTGAAAACAAACGATTTTTCGCATTGTCCTCACCGTATCTCTTTATCTGATTTTACGCATTGTTGCCCCTGATTTGACCTCGCATAAGGGAAAAATCAAGGGAAAGAAAAGCTGATAACAAACTATAAAACAATGTGGCAATCGGGAACTGTGACGTATGTGCGAATATATACCAACGGAGGATTTCAATATGGACAAGTACATTTTTAACGAAAGCAACAGCCTGTGGTATGAGTTGCAGGGGGACTACTACACTCCCTGCCTGACTTTACCCGCAGAGGAAGAACGGCCCATCGGTCTGTGGGGGCAGCGGCATTTGCGGTACATCAGGAAACACCGCAAGGCCATCTATACCGGCTTGCTGTTGAGCGGTGAACTGAACAGCTATCTGGCGAGCATTGACCAGCAGGCCGAAGCCATGCTCTCCCTGCTGGTGGTGCAGATGGCCCAGCATCGGGGAGTAACGGAGCAACTCAAAGTAAGTGACCAGATGGCGTGGGTCGGCAAGATGAACAACATTCGGGCAAGCGCAACGGAGATTGTGAATAGGGAAATCATATACATATAAAGCACAATGGCGGCGGGGGATACGTCCTCGCCGCCATTTTTGCCTATTGGGATTGCCTAAAATCCAAGCAACGCAAGGACAATCTCAACTACTAATAATGTCCGATACTATTACCGTCTAATATTATTGTCTGTTTACAAGAATTTTACACAGATTTTACTTCAATGCGATTGCAGATTTTACATAATCCAATTATCATAGATAATGAAAAGTTGAGAGATGATAGTAAGAAAGGAAGTATGTTAATGGATTTAATTTTAGTAGGCATTATTTTGCTTGTTTTTTACTTAGTAGTAATTTCAGTTTTTACAATAAGGGCGTATAATTATTAACGAGGTGGTAAAGATGTGCAAGCGAAGGTATGTACGGATGTTGTGCTTGATATTTGGCATTATAATTCCGGTTTGTATTGCAACGCTTTTCCTATATCCTCACTCACTAATAGTGACTGACGAAAATATAACAGTTGTAAGCATTCCGAATGATGTGACAGTGAAAGGTTTCACAGCGTATCCTTCAGGGAACGCTATGACCCTTACGATTTCACAAGGCGATACTAATTATCAAGCGTTGATGGGCTGCTTGTTAGACTTAAAATACACGTACTGTATTCATAGTTTGTCAAAAGCATTTCCAGACAAGAGCAAATCAAAAACTTTTCTTCTTGAAATAGGCGAGCACACTCTATATTTCAACGGGGGAAATCACATTGCAGTTGATGGTATAGTATATAAGTTGAAAGAGACAAATTTATATGACTTATGCCTAACTGCGACAAAAAACACTTAATGGAAAAGGAGAACAACAGATGTCAGTACCACGATGAACATCTACGCCCACTCCACAAGGGAAGCGAAACGTACCTCTGCCCGACTGATGGATAAGGTAGTCAGCGGAGAATAAAAAACTTTCCCTTGTTTCAGCCCGTAAGGGAAAAAACAAGGGAAGATACATACGGTTTGAGGGTTTAACAAGCGAAAACGCCTGATATTTCAAGGCTTTTTAAGAGAAAGCACTATAAATCGTGATTTACAGGAGGTAAATCAATGGAAAGCTTGATTAAATTTTTGGAAGATAAGATAACTGATAAAATGTCGGTGGAAGAAATAGTTGATGTGTTTGAGCGGATGTGCAACACACCGCTTGAAGAAGATATGGTTTTATTTGAAACTGGAACATTTACTGCTTTTTCAAAAGAACCATTTTTTCAAATTTCATTAGTTCGACAGTTTTCAAATGACGAGGAAGAGTTTTATCAAATCCATGTGGTCATCTTGTATGAGCCAACCGCTGAAAATAAAATTTTCAGCGAAGCAACTTGGGACGAGGATTTGGACGGAAATATATTTGACTATATCAGAAAATCAGAGGTTCTTACTTATGCAAGAAACCATGAATACATCGAGGTAAAAATATATATGGACGAAACTTAACTTTCTATTTGTCAGGAAGATAGCAAAGCCAGCCGCGTCAGTCAACGGTCAAGATGAACGGCGCATTTCATGCGCCGCCGTTGACAGCCCCGCCCGTATTTGCTAATGGGCAATCAAGGCAGGAAAGCCCTAAAATGGCTTCCCGCCCATTTCAATTTTTACGGGAGTGTGGCCACACTTCGGGACACTTTGTCCTCAAGTCGGAGCGTAGGACGAGGGACGGGGGCTTTCATATACGCCCTGTCTGCTGATGAAACCAGCCCTGTGCTTGCGGCTCTACGCCACACAATCACAGTCCTGTTTTCCTGCTGCTTCAAATGCCGTTGCCTTCCCGGAACGGATGCAGAACATATTCCCTTTTGCGATATCAACTTTCCGAAGCTCCCCCGCCCAATCATACACATCCTGGAATATATAGGCATGAATCGCCTGCAGGTGTTTCAAATCAAAAGCGCCCCTCACAGGCTTATCCAACAGCTCCAGAATCCGCAGCATGGTCAGTTTCCGCTCCATCTCATGAAGCCGTTCCAAGTCCCGTATCCCCATTTTATTTTTCAGGACGTTGGAGCCTGGGTAGCAGTATAACTCATCCGGCATATGCTACTTTGCACCTCCCAAAATCTCCTGACGCAGATCATCCCCCGAAACGTCCCCGTTCTTATAAGCGTACAGCATCCGGATATCCTCTTCCGTCAAATCCATGTCCTCAAATGCCATCGTCGCCCTCACTTCGTTTACCGCTTCTTCCGCTGAATAAATGGGACGGCCCATCTTTACCTCAAACGGAATCCCTTCCGTGATAATAATCTGCTTGATAAGCATATTTACAACTGCCGACAGATTTGTTCCCAGCTTTTCCAGTATTGCGGAAGCTTTCTCCTTATCCTCTGCTGAAGTCCGAACCTGCAGTAATGATGTATTTGCCATAATCATCCCTCCTGCCACCATTATACAACATTGTCATTACGTTGTAAAGTGAAGGTTGCTAAATTCTTATCGGTAACTAATTTGTGTCAGCAGTGCTGTCACAAATAATCTTTCAACAATAATTCTTTTAAATCATTGTCTCTGTCATCTGGCAATTAAAAAGCCCTCGCAAACATGTCTTTTATATATTATATACCTTGCCTTTTAAATTAATAATGCAATTATTAGAAATGCATGATAAAATATAGTCAAAATGAATTTCCGAAACTGTATTTCTAAAATTCATTTTGACATTTAACATCAGAAAATCAGGAGACACATATGCAAACAAACGAATTACTTTCAAAAATAGAAGAAAACATAGCCAAAGTGATG
>JAMPFR010000140.1 GCA_023664365.1 Acetatifactor muris
AAGATTATGCGCCCCACCTTGCGCTGCCATACTCCACGCCAGGGCGGTATTTCTTATTGTTTTTTCCTCTCAGGTACACAAACGCCCATACTGCCATCACACATACAATCCCCGCTGCCAGGTCATTGGGATGCAGGCTGGGCAGGGGGTTCCGCCGGAAAACTGCCTCGATATCCGCCACCGCTCCCATCGCTTTTGTCAAGATGTCTTTACCAGCGGAAAGGCGGTAAGCCTCCGCCGCCTTGTCAAACACCCAAAACAGGAACGCATAGGGCAGACAGAAAAGCAGTTTTTGCTTGTTCTCACCAATCAATGCTCCATGCCCCCTTTCGACCTGTGCTTTTCTTTCCCCGGCGCCATCTGCTGTACCATCTGCTTAAATTTGGCAAGCTGTTTCAGGAGCGACGGTTTTTGCTGCTGTTTCAACGTCCTCGCCGTATACTCTGCAAAGGCGGCATTTAAGGTGTCAGCGTCGCGGGCACGGAAAAACACAATATAATGCCCTTTCTGCGGGTCTTTTTTCAAAGCATAGTCAATGCCGTACTTGCGGGCGGTCTTTTCAAAGGACTTGATATTTTTGTCCGTGATCTCAATGCTCTGAAGTCCGCCGCTCTTTCCGGCGAGGCTTTTCACGCTCTGTTTTCCGTGTACAGGTTCGTTTTTGTGCTTCAGGTAATCACGGATTGCCAGCTTTAAGAGCGCCGCCGTCAGCTTTGCCCCGCCTTTTCCTACTTTGATGACAAGGGCAACCGATTTTTCCCTCACTTCATCCTGCATATCCCATATCCTTCCCCCTTTCCTTTTTTACACTTCCGTCCATGCCGCCACAGGATATTTGATCCTGCTTCATTTATGCGGATGATGCACCCTTCCCCCGGCCGCCCCACTTTGTCAGCATGATGCTATCGCCGTCCTTCATGGTATCCCACAGGTTATAGAAAGCATTCACCGCATCGTCCGGGTCGGCATAAATGCTGTTCCCGATCACCATAAATTCCCCAGGCTTTTCAAAGACAGCCTGAAATTCCTTCTGCTGTGCGGGCATCAGCGAGTCAAACATACATCCTCCCTCCGGTATGCCGCACAAAAGAAATGTCCCCCGGACACAGCCTTTCCCGTCCGGCATACGCCGGTTGGGTTTCATCCCGTCCTGGCACTGGCGGCTAATCAACAATACCCGCTGCCGCAAAAAACACCCCACCTGTGCCGTTCCGCCCAGTAGCTCTTCCGCCGCTTCCATTGTGTTTTCCATGGAGATAATACGGGGAGCTTTCCCCGGCTCCACAATAAAAACCTCTATCTTATGATCCATTGTCCTTCCCTCCAATCACTTTTCCTGCTCATTTTCCCGCTGCTCCCGGTCAATTTTTCTCCCGGCCAGCCAAGCGATCAGGAACAGAAGAAACAGAAGCAGCAGGAAAAAAAGAAGAAGCATGAGCCATCCGCACACACTTCTGAAATCTACTCCTAAAAATGCCCACAGCCCTCTATCCTGTTCTGGCGATCCGATCAGAATATCATTATCCTCCTCTCCAATCTGCGGGGACGTCATGACCGACGGGGAGGGGGACGATTCCCTGTCCCCCTGTTGCCCCTCTATCTCCTCCACCACAGCCGTCACCAGGCAATCGGCCCTCTGTTCCTGTGCATGGACAGGGAAGCTGAAAAGCAGCGCCATCACGGTCAGAATCATCTGCAGGAACACTTTTCCTCTCATTCTGATGTCTCTTACTGCCACCACTCATACTCCTCCAGTCCAAACTCAAAGACCAGCGTCCCGGAATAAGTGTCTGCCTCCTCCAGCTTGTCAGAAACAATCGTGCCATCCACATAGACAAAATCGGAAGCAGAGATCCGAATAAACCTTTCCTCTCCCCACGAGGGTTCTGTTCCCGTGGGAATCCACCGTGTTACCTGCTGCGTGACGGTCACGGGAAGCGCCCTCTTTGATTTTTCCCCCGTCAACACGCCCTGGTAGTATTCACCCCCGGTTCCCGCTGCAAGGGTCTCTTTAAGCTGTACGGGAACCACCTGCACCATCTGCCCCGGCAGAAGCTCGCCCTTGACGCCGATCCGGTAGCTGCCGCTCACCGTGCCGCTCTCCTTGTCATAATCCAGAGAAACCGCAGCCGGAATGGAGACCGTGTAGGTGGAAACCACCCTCGCCGTCACGCTGCAATCTGCCGTTCCGTCCGCATCGTATTCCTCCGCCATGGCAGGCACCGCAAAGGTAAGCATTGCCGCCGCTGCCAGCATAATCGCCGTCATTCCCTTTTTCACCTGATTCTTTTTCATTCAGATACCTCTTTCCGTGGTTTTTCCACTTTAATATTCAATCTTCTTATTTCTGAAACCATGTCTGGCAACTCCTGCCAAAGCAAGAATTGCTGTTACTGCCAGCAGGATTACCGCTGTTTTCTTTTTCACCAATAAATTTTTCATACCATGCCCCTTTCCGTGATTTATTCACTCCAATATTCAGTTTTCCTTGATCTTGATCCACGCCTGGCAGCTTCCCCGTGTCAGGGTGATGTAATTCCCCTCCCCATCCGTGTAACAGGGAATCTGCAGATAGGTCAGGGTATGCTCTCCAGCTCCCAGGCTTTTCCCCGGCACCCAATCCACGGACTCGCCGGAAGCGAGTAGACCACTCTCATAGACCAGTTCTCCTCCCACCACATCATAGACCTCGTATTTCATCAGGAAATCCCCGTTTTCTATGCTATTCTCCAGACGCACAACGCCGTCCATGCCGATCACAGCGTCCTCTACACCTGAAAAATAGATATTTCTGCCAGACAGCGGGTTTTCTTCCCTTTCCCCGGCTCCCGTTTCCACCCTGATGCCGCCCCATGTTTCTGAGCCTTTTCCTTTCCCGCTGCATGACTTCACCACGCAGACGGCAGAAACTGCCGTCAGAATTATCAGCAGGATTACCAGCGGAAAAAGGAATTTACCAAGCTTCCCTCTACTGTCTGCTTTCCTGCCGTTCCGGTCACTTCGGCTCTCTCTGCCCTTGTCAGCCGGATTTCCCTCCTTTCCTGCTGTTCTGTCAACTTCTCTGTCTTTTCCCATCCTCTTATTCTCCACCTCCGCACGGTTTCCGTGCGTCCTTTCTGTTTTCTTTTCCCTGGAACTTATTGTTCCATGCGTCCACTGTCTCACGGGAGGCCCCCTGACCAGGCTTCCCCGCAGCGGATAAAGCAAAAAAATAAGAACAGCTCTGAAAAAAGCCGTCCAAGACACTCCCCAAAATATACCCTGCAGCCTGCGAACCATAAATTTTTCAGTCTCTCCTCCTTCCGTTTTCTGCCAGCTTTCCTCCCGCTTATGTTTTTACCGACGGAAAGGAAAATGAGATGTCCTCTCTGTCTTTATCCGCCGCAGAATTTCCCGCTCGCCATGTCATGGCTCACAAGGCTTGCGTAATACTGGCTCATTGTCGCAGGCGCATTGAACAGCACCGACAGCGTATATGCCTTTATATTCCCCACAAGGGTGGTGTTCCTGTCCAAGCAGTCCATGACATACTCGATATGCCCGCTGTGAAGCTTTAAGAAACGCTCTTTTACCACCTCCACGCCCATATCCTCCTGGTTGATGCGAACAGTCTCCCGGCGGCTGCAGCACACCTCTGCCATGAGCTCCACAAATCCGTCCAACCGCTCCCTGTCATGAGGGCTGCGCTCCACAAGGATGTCATAGTCGATATTCTCGCGGAGTATCTCACGGTAAGCATTGAACAGCTTAAAATGGCTGCTGTGTGCCTTGTCCGTCCCATCCATCCTATCCGACCGGTTTTCTGCGCCCCCGGCGTGGGATACGCTGTCAGCCGGATAGATAGACGGATCAGTCTCATTCAGGTCAGTATCACTCAAGTCAGTATTATTTGTTTGTGATTTTCGCATTTCTTGATTTGTGATTTTCACAAATCTGGAATTGTGATTTTCAAAAGACGGCTCCTGTTTCCTGGCGATAAAGTTTTTGACATAGATGATATTGGGTTTTCCCAATCCACGCCGTTTCCTCTCAATCAGCCCGATCCCTTTTGCGCTGTCCAGTTCCCCCAGCAGCTTATTCGCTTTCTGCTCCGCACACCCCAGCGTTTCCAGAATATCCGAAATAGTGTAGATGATATAAACGCGCCCGTACTCGTCCATCCACCCGTTTTTTACTGACAGCGCCATGCGGTCAAGCAGAAGCCCATACAGTACCTTCGCCTCCACGGACACGGCCTTAAAGCGGCTGTCCGTGAACAGCACCTTCGGGATGCGGTAGAAGCTGTACTGCTCTGCCTCATTGCCATAGTAGTAATCAAGTTCAAGCGGCATGATGACTGCCTCCTTCCTTATCATTTT
>JAMPFR010000141.1 GCA_023664365.1 Acetatifactor muris
AAAATTTTTTTAAATTCAGCATTATGCTGTATCTGGCGTGGGTGTGAAAAGTAACCGTTTACTCCTTCTGACGGTCTGCTGCCTGTCCTTCTGCCGCCTTTCGTTCTGCTCCATGCGTTCAAGATTGGCTCTGTTGTAGCTTATCACTTCCGCAAAGGCAAGGTTATGGCACGTCCTCGCACGTTCGTTCCGAAGCGTTGGCATTTCCTTTTCAGGTTGCTCCCTTTCCCTCGCCCATGCTTTGGGCGTTATCTTTCCCCCTCCGCAAGCAGCATCTTCAGGTCTACCCTTGTATTTTCATACATTACCAATTCGTGCTCATGCTCCCTGTCATATTTCCGTTTCTTCAGCCCGCTCAATGACCGACTCATGTCATGCGCCGCTTTGTATGGTCAATCTGCGCCTTTTTCTTCGCTTTCACACGCTCCTTATATTCTTTCTGTTTTCCGTTGGCTTTCCGTTTCAGATAATTTTGGTGTAACTTATCTTTCCTCGCCTCTTTCCTGCGGATTTCCTCCAGTTCTTCGGGTGTCGGCTCTTTCTCTGCCATAGTCGGCGGTATATATTCCCCGATAAAATAGGTAAAGTGGCGTATGCCCGTAAAACCGTTCAGCCTTTTGGTGGATATGCTGTTGCTCTCGCCCTGCAGCTCGTCATCATGGCTCAACCTCTCGTATAGTGCTTTTAATTATTCATTTTGATTAAGAAGTCTTTTATAATTTATAACTCCGGCAGCAGCATACTTCATATGCCTGCCCTTTTACATACGTCCTGCAGGCAGCATCTGTCACAATAGGGATTTGTCCTGGCGGTGCAGACCGCCCTGCCATGCTCCACCAGCCGGTGACAGAAATCGTTGCCCTCCTCAGGCGGAATCAGCTTCCAAAGCTCCTTCTCCACCTTGGCCGGTTCCTTAATGCCGTCCACCAGACCCATCCGGTTTACCAGGCGGATACAGTGGGTATCCGTGACAATGGCAGGCTTCCCGAACACGTCCCCCATAATCAGGTTGGCGCTCTTCCGCCCTACGCCGGGCAGCTTCAGCAGTTCGTCAAAATCCTCCGGCACTTTTCCGTTATATTTGTCCCGCAGCACTTTCATACAGGCGCTGATGTCCCTTGCCTTGCTGTTGCCCAGACCGCAGGGATGCACGATCTTCTCAATCTCTTCCACAGGCGCTTCCGCAAGGGCATCCACATCCGGAAACCTCTCATACAGCTTCTCCACCACCACATTCACTCTCGCGTCGGTACATTGAGCCGCCAGCCGGACGCTGACTAACAGCTTCCAGGCCTGGTCATAATCCAGTGTACAATCCGCCTGGGGATATTCCCTCTTCAGTCTCTCTATGATTTCCAACGCTCTCTGTTTTTTCGTCATATGTATTCCTTTCCGCCCGCTCCATCGCATATGCTAAACTCAATCTTCCGGAAATGCCGCCTGCCGCAGCACAAACAGTCAATGTCACAGCTTTTCCAACAGCAGCACCACATCCTTCTCCTGCAGCAGCGTAGACCCCTTGGGACAGATATTTTCCTTCCCCCGCTTCACCATCACCACAAAGACCCTTCGGGAAATATCCAGTTCCTTTATTCTGCACCCTATCCAGCTGTGTCCTGCCTCCAGGCAGACCTCCTCGATGCGGCAGGGAAATTTTGCCGTGCTGACGGTGCCCAGCAGCAGGCTGTCCCCCTCCTTCAGGATCAGACTCCCGTGAGGCGTATATACATCCTCATCCCGAAGCACCACCGCCGGGTAAAGTCCTTCCGGAAGCGCCAGCTCTTTTAGCGGAAGTCCCGCATAGGGGTGTCCCCCGACGATATTTAACGTAATAAAATCCGCGTCATGCTGAGCGTAGGTGCCTACCTTGATTTTCGTGTAATATTCCACAAAGCCAGCGGAAATGATACCCGTAGGAATAGCCACCATTCCCACCCCCAGAAAGGCAATGACAATAGCCATTATCCGGCCTCCCATGGTAATCGGGTAGATGTCCCCGTACCCCACCGTCAAAAGGGTGGACACAGACCACCAGATGCCGGAAAAAGCATTGGAAAAGTTCTCCGGCTGGGCCTCATGCTCCAGACCGTACATGCAGAGGGAGGAAGCCAGCATCAGCACCAGCACCAGGAAGATAGAAGATACCAGCGCATTTTTCTTGTCCCTTAATACCTCTGTAATGACATTAAAGGCATCATACCTGGAATTAATCCGAAACAGGTGCAGGATGCGCACCACACGAAGCATACGGAAGGCAACCGCGCCGCTTGGAATAAAAAAGGGACAGAAATAAGGCAGAATCGTCAACAGATCCACCACACCGTAAAAGGATACCGCAAATTTAAAGATTGCCGCCGGATAGGACTTATCCGGATACAGACAGTCTGCAGTCCATATCCGCAGGATATACTCCACCAGGAAAATCACCATGGTGACAAGCTCCACCGCCTCTATGATTCCCGTATATCCCGCGGCGCCCTCAAAGGTCTGAAAAAAGGTGACGGAAATATTAGCCAGTATGACAAGGATAATAAAAATATCAAAGCACATACTGGGAATATCCGTCCTGTTCCCGATCTGTATGATTTTAAATATACGCTTTTTCACCCGGGATACCTCCTTCCGAATTGTTTCCGCGGCCTGCGAATCTGCCTTTACATTATCCCATTCTGCGGCAATCATTATTTTCCATATATTGCTTTAAAAAACTCAATACCTCTATGGTACAGTCCACCACCCTGTTATGGCTGTAATGCCTGTTACAGGAAAAATATCCGAAATAGCCCCATGGATCCTTCACCTGAGGTCCCCAGTCCCACAGTCCATCCTCACGGGCATTTTCCAGCAGCCATTCCACCGCATTTCCCAGATAGATTTTCGAACCTTTGAACTGATTGATGTAATTAAAGGTGTCAAACCAACGTCTTGTCTGCCGGTATACAAAATTATCCGGCAGCTTATCCGGCGTCTTTTCCCAAAAGTAACCGTTTTCACTGGCCTTCCGCCCCAGATGCCGCAGCATGGCCTCCTCCAGCGCATCCGATATTCCCTCACGCCGCTTTAAAAGTAATCCGCTCTGCATAGGCACCAGACGGTTCTCCCTTGTTCCAAACACCTCATGCTGTGCCGCCTTGTCCTTTTCATAGGAATATTCGCCATCCTCATAGGCCCTGTCCGCAATATACAGCCATTGATGATATGTCCTGTCACAAAGCGGATTGCCGGGAGTGATTGCCTCCAGATAATTGCATATAATCGCATTTTGCCAGGGAATGGCGCGCTCATTTTTCTCAAATACGCCTTCGCCGCTCCTGCCAAGCAATAACTCCTGCAGATATTCACTTGCCATAAACAGAATATCTCTGTCTTCTATCGTGAGGCCAATATAAAGACAACGCTCAATACCGACGCCTGAGGTGGGAATTTTTGCTTTCACGGAATAGTCTTTGGAGCGAAGTTTTCCCCAGCCGCCGTTTATATCCTGCGTCTGATACATTTCCTCCACAATGTCGCTCCTTAAAAACTCTTCTCGCAGCGCAGACAGCCCCGCGTCCTCATAAGGCGTATCCAGCAGTGAAAAACGCACTTTGTATTGTACGGCAGGATACTGACAAAAATCCAACAGTGCCTCCGTATGTTTTCTGAAATTGTCCGAGGTAATCATATTTTCCCTCCCAAAGCCCGTTAAACCTGATGTTTGCGGTGATAAGGTACTTTATGCAAATAGGAATATATCAGCCGACAATACTGTGTGACTCAATTAGTTTCCGAACGCTATCGCCAACAATTCCGCAGCAACCTGCGTGGACCCGATCCTCATTAAGTTATCCCACGCATCCTCCTTACCCAGCAGGTTCATCCCTCCATGCCATACAAGCGCATCATCTATAACGGCGAAATGCTCTATAACTTCCTCTCTTACCACTACATGGATTCCCGCTTTCCGCATATCCCGAACCATATCATTATGAAACATACTGTTGCCATAACGTAAGTTTTCGGCCTCCAGCGTAATGACAGTAATCTCGCACCCTGCCTCCTGTCTGGCTTTCACGAGATATAGGAATCGGTCTACTTTGTCCCTGACAAGCTCCGGACTGGAGACAACAATACTCTTTTCTGCCTCCACTAAATCACGTTCAAAGACATCCCCATAATTGCCTGCGTCATAGATCGCATTGACGGTCTGCTTCGCAACTTTTCCCTTCGAAATCAGTGAAAAACCTACCCGCTTATAGGTGCGCAGCCGCCTGGCATACATATTATCAAAAAATCGAATATGGGAATCAATATAATCATAGACTATGACTTCTGTTTTTCCTTCATAGTCCC
>JAMPFR010000142.1 GCA_023664365.1 Acetatifactor muris
TATGCTGCCTGCCCGGATCCACTCCATAACCGATAGCGATTACGATTATCAGCTTCTCCCCTTCAAAAATCTCCGCTGTTACATTCTTTGCATTAAAGGTTCCCGCCCAACAGGTGTTTAAGCCCAATTCCTGCGCGTAAAGCACGATTCTTTCTCCGTAATAGCCAATCCGCTCATCCAGCGTATCATTGACATGTCCGACACAGGCGATTAAGCTTGGCGCTGTTCCCAGCCCCATCGCTTTATTGAGCAATCTGTTGAAGGTCTTGCCGGCATCCTCAATGAATTGGAGGTGCAAATTTCCTTTTTCGTTACAGTCAGAAATCATCGCATTCAGTTTGTCAATCTTTTCCTGCTCTATCCGCTTTGGCTGATATGTCCTTACGGAATGTCTGTTTTTCATTGCATCAATTTCACTCATGGCTGCTCCTTCCTTAACATCCGTCTTTTTTATGATCAAATGATACCTTTTGTACTTTACAATGAGATTTTTTGCCATTTTGCGAACAATACAGCTATATGCATAATGGCTTTCCTGTATTTATTAACCTACATTTTCATACAGGCCTATTATAATGTAAGTCTGGCTATTTTTCAATCTCATGGCAAAAAGGTTCTCAAAAATATAGAACTTGGCATAACAGTGTTCCCGCATATATACGGTACAAGCAGAGCTGCCCCATACCATTTATCATTTCAAAGTGGTTTTTCCCGCTGGCATAGAGTATAATGTTGAGACAGAAGAGTGTTGCACCGTATTGTGATTTTATGCATGATTGGAGTACATGAGGCTACGATATTTTTGCGGGAGGGAAAGTTAGGCTGAGGGATGAAATGTCTTACGCAAGTGAACAGTGAGTAAAGATAAGCAGAGGAGGGCAGGTATGGCGGAAGAAAAAAACAGGGCGGAGGATGCCGTAAGGAAATGGCTCTCCGAGAGAGGGTATGATTATGAGGTCAGGACATATGTGCCGGGTGAGGCAGGGGCAGACGCAGTAAAAAAAGAAAAGGACGCAATCTCAATTCCCGTCGGAGTGGAGGATGTGGAAAAATTTATGGAGCAGTTTGCGGAATCCTTTGAGCAGCTCCATGGCATCACAGAGCTGAAAAATTCATCGGGGAGGCAGGAGAACCGGAAAAAGATTCTGGTGGTGCAGGGCGGTGGCCGCCCGAATGGGAACACGTCACAGCTTGTTGCGAATTTTGCAAAAGGTGCAGAGGAAGCGGGACATCATGTGGAAATCCTATCGCTGTTGAAGCATGAAGTGAAGGGCTGTCTGGGCTGTAATGCCTGCCGCTATGGGAAGCCCTGCATACAGAAGGACAGCTTCAACGACATGGTGCCAAAGATAGAAAATGCGGATCTGATTGTATTTGCTTCGCCACTGTATTTCTGGACGATTTCTTCCAGGCTCAAGGCTTTTGTCGAAAGATTCTACTGCCTGGCGCAGGAAGATGCAGACCCGCCGCTGGGGCGGTACGAAAAATATCCGGAGAAAGACTGTGCGCTATTGATGACTGCCGCCGATAATTTCTTCTGGACGTTTGAGCAGGCCGTCTCTTATTACCAGTTTGCGGTGGTGAATTACATAGGTTTCCATGACAAGGGGATGCTACTTGCCGGGGGATGCGGCGACACGAATGGGAAGCCGCAGATTGACAGGACGAATCATTTGGCGGAAGCCTATGAGTTTGGGAAAAATATTTATAGGTAGCAGGGAAGTGTATTGATAAAGAGCTGTTGTGGTAGAATGCCGGGGATTCCTTTTCCGTTGGGAGAGGGAATCCCCGGTTTCTTTTTTATGGAAGAATTGGAGGATTGTGCTGTTGGTAATTTGCCGTGTGGAAGCTTCTGCAGAATATAGATTTTAGTATCGGATATCTGGGACGGTGTGGAAGAATTTCTCAAGCTGCGCTTGAGGGAAAGCCATGCCGGAGGCATGTTCGCAAGAGGCGGAAGCCTCTGCCGGGGCCTGGGGTGTCCCCAGCCAGCGGTTTCAGAATATCCGAAAAGGATATTCTGAAACATTGCTGGCCAATGCCAGGAAGATTTTAATGATGAGCAGTGAGAAGATTCAAAAAAGAAAGTATTGATAGTATTCATGCCTTCTATGTTAGCATCTTCCCATGCCTTATTCGCTGGCGGATGGAATTGTGGAATGAACAGGGATGTTACTTAATGTTGACAGACCACTTCGCCAATTCAGCCAGAATTGGCATCAAGTCCTGTGTCAAATCTGTGGTTTCGTACTCCACCCGGATAGGGACTTCCATGTATTCCGTCCGTTTTATAAGCCCGTTATCTTCCAGTTCTTTTAAAGATTTAGCAAGCATTGTATTTGAAATTCCTTTGATTTTGCGTTTCAGGTCATTGTAGCGTGTAGCCCCGCTGGCATTCAGGGAGCACAGGATAGAGAATTTCCATTTTCCACCGAGGGCATCTGACACTTTTTGCAACGGGCAGCTTTCTGTACAGGGACAGGCATGGCTGACTGACATAGATATTTTCTCCTCCGCTCTTTTTTTTCTTACTTACTCATAAATAACTTGGTAATTGACACCAGATAAGAGTGCCAATATAATTATAGACGGTACGGAAATAAGAGTAAAGTATTTTTTTGGAGCATATAGAAAGGAATATAATCATGCAGGCAATCATGGAGACGTTGTTTGACATTGTATATCTGACCCTGGTCATAACGGTAGGAGTCAGGATGATGCGTGGAAGCCGTGGAGAAAAACAGTATTTTCTCTTTGGACTGATGGCAGTCATTCTTGGCACAGGCGATGCGTTCCATCTTCTTCCCCGCGCTTATGCCCTATGCACTACAGGTCTGGAAAATTTTACGTCGGCGCTTGGAATAGGCAAGCTGGTCACTTCGATTACCATGACTCTGTTTTATGTCCTGCTCTATTTTGTATGGCGAATCCGATATCGTGTGCAGGGTGGAAATATTTTGACGGCCAGTGTCTGTGTGCTGGCGGCGGCGAGAATCATCCTGTGCCTTTTCCCACAAAACGAGTGGACCTCTGCGGACGCGCCGCTTGTATGGGGAGTTTACAGAAATATCCCGTTTGTAGCGCTTGGGCTGCTGATCATTGTCCTCTTTTTCAAAAAGGCATCCGAAGCAAAAGACAGGGGATTCCGGTTTATGTGGCTGGCAATCGTGCTGAGCTTTGGATTTTATATCCCGGTAGTCCTTTTTGCGGATACGGTTCCTATGATCGGAATGCTCATGATACCGAAGACCTGCGCCTATGTGTGGATGGTGCTGATGGGATATTATGACAGGAAAAGGACGCTTTGCGGCACGGAAAAATGAAGGGAGGAGCTTTTCTTATGGACGAGAATTTTGATATTCAGGCATATATGACGAGGGGAGTAGAACGGATTGTGGCCGATTCCCTGAAAGCGACATTAAAAGACCCACGGGAAAGCGCATTTATGGTAAAGTTTGCGGCGGCAAGCAGGAAAGCCTCAAAGCTCCGGGCAGAGGAAGAGAAAAACGGCATACATATTCCGCCTTTTCTGATTGCAAGCATTACCAGCAGCTGCAATCTGCACTGCGCAGGGTGCTATTCCCGGTGCAATCATGCAACACTGGACGCGAAACCGGTGAGCCAGCTTACCAGTGAGGAATGGCTTTCCATTTTCAGGGAGGCAGATGAAATCGGCGTCAGCTATATCCTGCTTGCCGGCGGGGAACCGCTGCTCAGAAGGGATATCATCGAGGCGGCGGGAGAAATGCAGAATATCATCTTCCCCATCTTTACAAACGGGACTTATATGGATGAAAAGTATTTTAAGCTTTTTGACCAGTGCCGCAACTTGATTCCTGTCATGAGCATAGAGGGCGGAAAAGAGGAAACGGACAGGCGCAGGGGAGAAGGCATTTATGACAAGCTGATTGCCAATATGGAAAGTTTCCATGAAAAAGGATTGCTGTTCGGGGCATCCGTCACGGTAACGACGGAAAATGTGCAGGAGGCTGTCTCCGTTGATTTCCTGGACAGCCTTGCGGACAGGGGCTGTAAGCTGGTAGTTTACGTTGAGTTTGTGCCTGTTACAGAGGAAAGCCGGGAGCTGGCGCCTGGAGAGGCGGAGCGTGAGTTCTTAAAGAATGGGATCGGGCGATTGCGTGAGGAATACCCGGAAATGGTCTTTGTTTCTTTCCCGGGTGACGAAAAAAGCTCCGGAGGATGCATTGCGGCAGGCATGGGTTTTTTGGGCGGGGACAGAATCGTTGTAGGG
>JAMPFR010000143.1 GCA_023664365.1 Acetatifactor muris
GGTACACATAAGCAGCTTTTAGGGCAGGAAGGCACTTATCGTGAGTTCGTAAGAATCCGTGAAGAGGCAGAGGGCTGGCAGATACAGTGAACTGAGGCAGCTTATTTCAGGATAAACGCCAGGGCAGTAGAAATGAGAGGGTGATGGCATCGTGCGCATCATGGTATTAGAGTTAGTTGAACATACTGGGACGCAGAATCGAAGGATACCTCAGAATTTCGGATCACCATGACCACAATGACCTGGGCGGTTTTGATATTGAACCGGTTCCTCCGTGACTGTGGCGGAGAATCACCCTCTGTCTGGATAATGACCGGGCGGGGTGTCTGGGCGTGGAAGGGATATACAGAGCCATCCGGGGATTGCCGGAACTTTCCGGGCGGAGCCAGCCAAAGGACAGGAACGCTTCACACGCTCTTTCCGTCTGGGGGAGGAATATACGGAGCAGAGGCTGCGGGAGAGGATCGCAGTACGGCAGGAAAGGACGGTGGACGGACCGGACAGGGCTGCAGGTCAGCGAGAAACCGGATCCCGCCAGCAGAAAAAGGCGGGTCAGACAGCATCAAGAGAGAAATCATCCAAGGAAAAATACCGGGACACGGACAGGAAAGTAAATCTCCTGGTGGATATCCAGGTAAAACTCCGGGCCGGGAAAGGCAGGGGGGACGAACAGTGGGCCAAGGTGTTCAACTTAAAGGAGGCGTCAAGGGCGGCCTTTCACGCTGCGGATGTTCGTAAAGCTTGGGGTTTTCCCGAGGATCAAGTTTGCAGCGGATTCTTTTTCTGTATAAGCTGCAACTTCCACAGTATCATTGGCTCCGGTTGCCCGCCGTTCCCTGCAGAGTTCCGACGCAAAATGTTTCTGCGCCTGGTTGCACAGATTCCTCGCGGAGGTCTCCGCAACTTTATTTTCGATGAATGAGTTCCTGTTATAAAGAAGTTCGTTCAGATGCAGGGCAGCAGCTTCTTCCGTCGTGGACCGGAAATAGAAAAGGAGCATCAGGGCCGTATGGTATTCGTCATCTGTAAGGGTATAACCGTCGAGGCTTTTCACACGTTCGAGGAATGTTTTTTCTGCTGATCGTTCCGTGCCGGCCAGCCTGCTCTGTTCCGGTGGAGACCCGGACAGCAGGGATCCTAAATTTTCTGCCGGTGCTGTTCTGCGCAATGACAGAAGAAGCGTTGCAGACAGGGCAGGAAGCGGGAATATCATCCGACTGGAATATGTAATGGCAGGAATCGCAGGTGAAATAGTTCATGGCATGGCTCTCCTTGAATTGTCTGGCAAGACGATTCAAGGAGAGCCAGACATTTTTATCATTGGCAGTTATTGGTGTAAGTTCCTTTGCTGTCCATTGTAAAGGCGGACCGCTGTAGTATCAATAAACATAGGAAAGAATTTTGGGGTGGATGCGGATACGGTCGAGGATGACATGAAGTGCCTGATGCAAGGAGCAATTTATGAATATTGGGCAATATATTGCTTAAAAGGCATAAATGTGACATAATATGTGTTATAAAGTATGGATAAATCTGAAAGTAGTTCAGATATGGAAATCAGAGTCCTCCGCTATTTTCTGACTGTAGTCAGGGAAGAAAGCATTACAAAGGCCTCAGAAGTCCTGCACATCACGCAGCCCACGCTTTCCCGCCAGCTTGCACAGATGGAAGAAGAAATCGGTGTCAAACTCTTTGAAAGGGGGACACGGAAGATTCGGCTGACCAATGAGGGGCTTTTGCTGCGCCGCCGTGCGGAGGAAATTTTGCAGCTTGTTGACAAGACAGAAAAAGAACTGGTAGAACAGGAGGAACAGGTGGAGGGAAGGATATCCATCGGCTGTGGGGAGATTGCTTCCGTGCAACTGCTCCCGGAACTGATCCGGAGTTTCCGCCAGAAATATCCTCTTGTAACTTTTGACTTGTTTACGGCAGCGGTGGATTTGGTAAAGGAACAGATGGATAAGGGCCTGCTTGATCTCGGTTTGCTTCTGGAGCCGATAGAGATGGGGAAATATGAATTTATCCGTCTGGACAGGAAAGAAAAATGGGTGGTATTGATGCCACCGGATAATCCCCTCACCGAAAAGGAAACGGTCACGGCAAGTGACCTGGCCGGACTGCCATTGATCCTTCCAGGGCGTATGCAGGTACAGAGTGAACTGGCAAGCTGGTTTGGAGATCATTATAAGAACCTGAATGTGCTGTTTACCAGCAACCTAAACACCAACGGCGCCGTTATGGTAAGCCACGGGCTGGCATATTCGCTGGTCATAGAAGGCGCGGTTTCGTTCTGGGATTCCTCCAAGATAGCTAGCAGGCCTTTATACCCGGCTCTTACGGCGACAAGTGTGTTGGCCTGGAAACGGGAACAGCCCTTCAGCCTAGCGGCGACAAAATTCATGGAATATGCAAAATACCTTTTAGGCAATGTTTGATTCATGCTTTTTGGGCGATGCTTAGAAAACCATGCTTTCTAAGCATTGGTAACCCATAAAATCTAAGTATTTGATATATACAGGACATATAATTATAATGTAAGCGCAGTGAAAGGGCAGGCAGTTCCCGAAGCGGCACTTACTTTTTTTGTGGGAGGGAATATGTTTTCATGGAACCGGATATTTATATACTTTCCAAGGCAGGGCTTAGCAAAGAACAAATTGAAGAAATTGCCGGGTGTGGTGATAAGGAGTTACAGATACGGATGCTGAGAAAATACCGGCACCGATTGTTAGAGGAGATACATGGAAAGCAGCAGTCCCTTGATGAAATTGATTACATGGTCAGTAAAATGGGAGAACAATTATTCAGGAGGGATACAAATGACTAATAAGGAACTGCTTATCAGCCGCATTAACTCACTTTCAGAAAAGGATATCCTTTCTTTATTGGATGCCGCCAACCTTATGGCCGGAAAAAAAATTCCAACTGCCAGGCCCGATTGTCCCTGTTGCAGTTCGGCTGCGGTCATCCGTTACGGGCATAAACGTGGAAAACAACGCTTTTTCTGTAAATCCTGCGGAAAAACCTTCCTGCCCACGACACACACCATCATGTCAAATTCACATTTCCCGGAAGAAGCATGGCGGGAAGCCATCCGGGATACCGTCTGCGGCAATGCCATTGACCATACTGCCGGAAAACTCGGCTGTTCCCACCAGGCTGCCTTTCGCATAAGGCATAAGATCCTCCTGGCGCTGCAGCAGTTCCCAGAAGCCCGTGGGGTCTGTCTCGGTGGTGTATCCGAGTTCGATGAAACCTTTGTACTGGATTGTTACAAAGGGAAAGAACTGGACAGTTCCATCACCAGGAAGGTGCGCAAGCACGGGGCAAAAGCCGAAAAACGGGGCATTTCCAGTGAATATGTGTGTATCTGCACCGGCATCCGACGGAACGGGGATGCCCTTGCGTGCAGTGTCAACAGGGCGAAACCCAGCGCGGCGGAACTGCTCCGCATATTTGGAGGCCATATCGCAGACGGGACGCTGGTGCTGTGCGATGGGTTAAGGAGTTACCATGCACTGCCGGGGATTGCGGATTGTACAGCCAGGGACTGCACGGACCCGGATGGGGCTGATTCCTGTTTTTTTAATCTGAATACAGTAAATGGATTCCATAGTTTCATCAAACGGCGGTATGTATTTTACCGTGGGGTGGCAAGCAAATACATCAACAGATACAATACCCTGTTTGGTGCTGCCTATCGGAATGCTGAAAATATCATCCGGCGTCTGACGGACATAACGCTGAAGGTGACAGATACAGATTATTACCATGGCAATAGGGACGTAAGGGAATCCGGATTATTGGCAATATAATCTTTACCGCCCCACTTGTTGACTGACACCATAATTATTTTATAGTTGCATACTTGTTGATATTTGCAATTTAAGCGATTACAATAAACCTTGACATACAATGTCAAGATTTGGCTGTTATTCTATTGCCAAAGGGAGGAAATATTGATGCAGGAAAGCAGATTGTTTAAGATTATATATTATTTGCTTGATAAAGGGCAGGCTACTGCCCCAGAATTAGCAGAAAAATTTGAAGTATCAGTTAGAACAATTTATAGAGATATTGATGCTTTAAGCGGAGCAGGTATCCCTATTTACGCAGAAGCAGGCAGAAATGGCGGCATACATTTGATGAATGATTTTGTTCTGGATAAAGCTGTATTGTCAGAAGAGGAAAAACAGGAAATCCTTACGGCATTACAAAGCATAAATACTA
>JAMPFR010000144.1 GCA_023664365.1 Acetatifactor muris
TCGGCAAAGTGATAAAGGAGGGCGGCGTCGGCGTGACGATTTCCAGCCAGAGCGGTCACCGGATGCCCGCACTGACGCCGGAGCAGGATGAGCTGCTGGCAACGACACCGACAGAGGAACTGTTATCCTTAGAAATGCTTAAGCCAGAGAATATCAAGGACACGCTTCACGCTTATCAGATGGCGAAGCGCTGCAACGAGAAGCGTGTCATGGCGGAGGCAGTGAAGTGGGGAGAGCGCGGCGCAAGGCTGAATGACATTGCGCCGGGAATCATTGTCACTCCGCTTGCCATTGATGAGTTTAACGGTCCCCGCGGCGATTTTTACAAGAATATGTTCGCCAAGTGCCCGGCAGGACGTCCCGGAACTGCGGATGAGGTTGCAGGTGTTGCGGAGCTTTTGATGAGTCCTGCAGGTGCATTTATCACAGGCTCTACCATCCTGATTGACGGGGGTGCGACGGCAAGCTATTATTATGGGCCGCTGAAACCGCAGGAGTAAGGAGGCAGGCAAATGAACAGTTTTATTTATTCGTATCCTACGAAGAACTATTTTGGCGCCGGATGTGTGAAGGAGAACCTTCCCCATGTTTTAAGCAATTACGGAAAGAACATACTGCTGGCTTTTGGCGGCGGTTCCATTAAGAAGAACGGCGTTTATGAGGAAATCACCGGCATTCTGAAAGATGCGGGCAAGAGCATTACCGAATTTATGGGAATCATGCCGAACCCGACCTATGCAAAGGTGCAGGAAGGTGCGGCCCTGGTAAAAGAAAACCGGGTTGACCTGATTGTTGCCGTTGGCGGCGGTTCCGTGATTGACTGCTGCAAAATTGTAGCTGCTCAGGCAAAGCTTACACAGGATATCTGGGAAATGGAATTCACAGATCACAAGTATCCGGCAGAATATGTCCCGATGGTTGCCATTGTGACAGCTTCTGGAACAGGGGCGGAACAGAATAACGGCGCAGTCATTACCCATGAGGAAAACAAGATAAAAGCCGGCGTGCTGGGTGCCTATGCTGACGCAGCATTTCTTGATCCCGCTTATACATTGTCATTGCCAATGATGCAGGTGATGTCCGGGGCTTTTGACACATTGAGCCACAGCATGGAGACTTACTTTGGCAGCCCCGAAGAAAATAACCTGTCCGACGATATCTGCGAGGCAGTTATGCGGAGCGTAATCCGCAATATGCGGATTGTAAAGGATGACCCGGAAAACTTAAATGCCCGCAGCGAGCTGGAATGGGCTTCTGCCATGGCGGAGAACGGCATTTTGAAAATCGGCAAGACTTCGTCTTTCCAGGTGCATCAGATTGAGCACCAGCTGGGAGCTTACACGGACTGTAACCATGGCCAGGGTCTGGCGGTAATCCATCCAGTTTTGTACCGCAGGCTTTGCAAGAGTGCGCCTGTGAAATTTGCACGTCTGGCGGTCAATGTTTTTGGCGTATGCGCAGAGAACAAAACAGAAACAGAGACTGCGCTGGAAGGCATTGACTGTCTGGCAGCTTTTATTAAGGAAATGGGCCTCCCATCCTCCTTTGCAGAAATGGGCCTTGGGGAAGATACGGATTACCGCAGCGTGGCAGATTCCTCCAATATCATTACGAATGGCTGTTTCAAACCTTTGACCCATGATGACATTTATGAAATCCTGATGGAATGCAGGGGTTAATCTTGAATCCGGATTACGGCAATGTCAAAGCAGAGGAGGGAAACGAGTGGACGAAAAAGAGAAAATAGAGAGCTGTTACTGCCAGATGTACAGGGGGATGATTGATAAAGACCGTGCGCTGCTGTCGGAAGTCCTGGAGCAGTCCTTTGTCCTGGTTCATATGACCGGGATGCGGCAGCCAAAGGAGGAATTTATCCGGGCCGTGGAAGACGGCACACTGAATTATTATTCAGCGAACCATCAGCATATGGAAACGGAAATACAGGGCAGCCGGGCGAAGATGACAGGGCAGAGTGTCGTAAATGCGGCGGTATTCGGCGGAGGGAAGCATACCTGGCGGCTGCAACTGAAGCTGGAACTGGTTAGGGACGAAGGTGCATGGCGTATCACAGAAGCGAAGGCCTCTACTTATTAAGTATGGAAGGAATGAGGAAATTCCATTTATTCCTGCGAGCAATGAGGAAAATAGCCATGCTTGCATGGATATTTGGCTTCAACATAAAACAAAAAAGGAGAAAACGGTTATGGCTAAAAATCTTATTATCTATTATTCAAGGAAAGGCGAGAACTACTGGAACGGCGGCATCAAGAATATTGCAAAGGGCAATACAGAGATTGTTGCTGAATTAATTCAAAAAGCAGTCGGAGGGGATCTGTTTGAGGTGGATACCGTGAAAAGTTATGCGGCAGATTACTATGCCTGCATTGACGAGGCAAAAAAGGAGCTGAATGCAGGCGCAAGGCCGGAGCTGAAAAAATATCTGGACAGCATTGCAGAATATGATAACGTGTTTGTCTGCGGACCCTGCTGGTGGGGGACTTTCCCGATGGCGGTCTTTACGCAGCTTGAAAAGCTGGACTGGAACGGCAAAAAGGTTATGGCTGTCATGACCCATGAGGGCAGCGGCCTTGGAAGCTGTGAGCGTGACCTGAAGAAGATCTGCTCCGGGGCATCTTTTGGAAAGGGTCTTGCAGTCCATGGCGCAGACGCATCCAAATCCGAAAGCACGGTGGCATCCTGGGCAAAAGGGAGTGTCTGAATTGTAAATGAAATTGTTTCGTGTGGCGTGACTTCATATAATGATAGATATATAAAAGGAAATACCTATAAAATGGATACAGGAGGTAAAGCATAATGAAAAGAGAAGAAAATCCAGGCGCATTTCCCATGGGGAATCCCCTGCCGGATCAGTTCAGTAAATTTTTTACCGGGCAGGCTTACCTTAATCCCCTGACCGACAAAGGCGGGCCGATTGCAAATGTCACATTTGAACCCGGCTGCCGGAATAACTGGCATATCCATCACAAGGGAGGGCAGATTCTTCTTGTAACAGGCGGAAAAGGCTGGTATCAGGCATGGGGAGAAACTCCGCAGGAGCTGCATCCGGGTGATGTGGTCAATATTCCCCCAGAAGTAAAGCATTGGCATGGGGCAGCTGCAGACAGTTGGTTCTCCCATCTTGCCGTGGAGGTTTTGGCAGAAGGGGCATCCAATGAATGGCTGGAGGCGGTCACCGATGAAGAATACAGAAAACTCTGCTAAAGCAGGAAGGCTGACAGACCGTTTGATTGAGCCGCACAGGCAGATTCCGGAAGAACGGAAACGTTTTTCAAACCAGGATTTGAAGGCGCTGATCATACCCATCATTATTGAACAGTTCCTTGTCCTGCTTGTGGGAATTGCGGACACGCTGATGGTCAGCCATGCGGGAGAGGCGGCAGTTTCCGCCGTGTCGTTAGTCAACCAGCTTAACAATATATTCATTCTGGTGTTTACGGCGCTTGCTTCCGGTGGCGCAGTGGTCGCCAGCCAGTATATCGGGAGCGGGGATAAGGAAAACGGCGATCTTGCAGCCGGCCAGTTAGTCATGATTACCGGTTTGATTGCGGTTGTCATGACTGCTGTGGTTTTACTGTCGGGACGGCAGCTTTTCGGGCTTTTGTTTGGCAGCGTGGAGGAGGACGTGCTGGAGTCCGGCCTTGTTTATCTGCGCATATCGGCATGGTCGTTTCCTTTTCTGGCCGTTTATAACGGATGCGCCGGGCTGTTCCGCAGTATGGGGAAGACAAAAACGCTGATGGATGTTTCCGTTATCATGAATGTGATGAATGTTGCGGGCAATGCCGTCGGTATTTTTTATTTCCATGCGGGTGCGGCGGGCGTTGCATATCCGTCCCTGGTTTCCAGGGTGTTTGCGGCAATCGTCATGTTTTGCCTGGCAGAAAAAAAAGAAAATCCCCTCACCGTCCATGTCCGTGAGGTTTTTGCATGGAGAAGTGAAATGATTGGGCGTATTTTCCGGATTGCAGTTCCAAACAGTGTGGAAAACGGCTTGTTCCAGATTTCGAAGGTGGCGCTCAGTTCCATCGTAGCCATGTTTGGCACAGTGCAGATTGCGGCGAATGGCGTGGCGCAGAGCTTCTGGTCAATGGCGGCGCTGTTCTGCCTTGCCATGGGGCCTGCATTTATTACGGTCATTGGGCAGTATA
>JAMPFR010000145.1 GCA_023664365.1 Acetatifactor muris
CTCCGAATAGGCATTGACATTTTCCCCGCCATAACCTCTCGCCGGGTGCAGGCAGGTAAAGACCGCTCCCCCGCAGTCCCAGCCTTCTCCCGCCGCCAGAAAGCCCACCGCTACAGGACTGTCCTGAGAAGCCGATCCGGCCGCCTCCAGCAATTCGCCCAACTGCTCTTCTCCAGCCTTTTCCTCAATGGCGGGCAGTATCATCTGCCGGATCGTAATCTGATTCTCCCCGCCTGTTTCCAACAATTCCAGAGCGCCGTTGATATGGTCCGCATCCGGATGCGATAAAAAGAGTCCGTCGAGTTCCCTTATCCCGTAATACTTCAAATAGGGGATCAGCACATATTTCCCCACGCCGCTGCGGCTGGTACTGCCGCAGTCGAAAAGATAATTCTGCCCCGAAGACGTCCTCACCAGAATACAGTCTCCCTGCCCCACATCCAGAAAAGCGACACTGTTTTCCGGTGCAGGCTTCCACCCCAGCAGCCAGACCGCCAGACACAGCAGGCCGATCCGCAGCGCCGCGCCGGCTCCTTTTCTCCCGTTCTTCTCCTGCTTTTCATCCTTTGTCTCTGTTGTCATTTCTCGCATAACATCCTCCCTTGCCTGGTATTCTTTCCGCCTTTTCCTCTTTCTTCTCTGCCGACGTCCATCCTATTTTTCTTATTTATACTTGCTAACGATTTCACTTACCACAGCCAAATAACATGAAATATAGATCATTCCAAAGATGACGCCAACCAGCTGCGCAGGAGCTTTGCAAAAGGGTAAATTCTGGCGTTATCGAGTATAAAATCGCTTCGCGACTCTACCGTCCAGCTATAAACTTCCGAGAAAATCTCTCCGGAAATTTTTCTTTCTGTTTCACTCTGTAATTCCATCCGGCCGCCCCCAAGAGCAGTCCGTAATATACCACGATCTGCCATACTCTGGGACAGCCCGGGTTCCAGGTGTGAAAAGGCAGTCTGTCAAAGCATCCGCACAAAAAGGAATAACCTTGCAGGATCCCATAATTTATAATACTAAGCCACTCCAGACCGGGCACCCCCAGGGCAATGATCCCGGCGATCATCATCGGTTTCATCAGAGGAATCACAAAGAGATTTAAGAATACAGAATAAACAGGAATTTCATAGTAGAACCAGAGCTGAACGGGAAGCGTCGTCAGGGTGATACACAGGCTGACAAAGAAGCTCTGGTAAACGGAATCGCCGGCTTTAGCGAAAATGTTTTTTTCCTTTTCCGCTTTTTGGAGAAAGCCGGGCGGTTCCGGGGCCAGCGCCGGATACAAAATCCCGATTCCAAGGACGGAAGCATAGGAAAGCAGGAAGCCGCTGCTCTCCAGATAATATGGATTGCGCAGCACCATGATCGCTCCCATGACGCCCAGGGCAGTCAGCATGTCATAGGTCCTGCCCGCCGCCTCCCCCAGCATCTTGATCAGATACATTCCGATAGCCCGGCAGGCCGACACCCCAAAGCCCGTCAGGCATCCGTACAAAAGCAGCAGCACGCTTCCTCCCAGAGCGGCAGGCAGGACCGGCAGCCGAATTCTGCGCAGCAGTTTATAAACACTCATGCCGATGATGGTGATATGCAGGGAGGAGATCGACAGGATATGCAGAATGCCGTTTCGCTCATACAAGTCCTTTGTATCGCTGTCCATCTCGCTTTTATCCCCCAGGAGCAAGGCGCTCATAACCGCCGCCTCCTTCTCCGGCAGGATCCGGTACAGCCGTTCCTTCAGCCGGCACTTCAGCTGAAACAGGCTTTCCCGAAATGGCCAGCAGCTTTCGCTTTTCCCAAGTAACTGTGCCTTTCGAAGCTTTCCGCCGATCTCCAGGGTCCTGTAATAGACGGCGGCGTCAAATTCCCCGGGATTGGTTCCATGGGAAAAAGGCGCAAAAATCCCCTCTGCCATGATCACACTTCCCAAAGGAATTTCCATGGCTTCCTCCGTTTCGCATATGAAATAATCCTGGCATCGATACCCGCCTGCATGATTTTGGATCTGATTTTGCTGCCCCGATGTCTGAGCTGACTGCCCTGAGGCACTGACCTCCGGCAGTTCTGAGCGGACCGCCGGATCTGATATGATTACAGATTTGATATAGACGGACGAAGCGTCTTTCCGGTACACCTGCCCTGTCACAAGCAGATTTTCTCCCCCTTCCAGCTGCTCCGCCCTGATATAGCCGTCTCTGGTCCGGTCCGCATTCCCCGCTGCCACTCTCACCGCGGTCAAAGCGACCAGACACAGAGCCGCCGCAAATAAAGGCCGCTTCATAGTCCTCCTTTCGTCTTTCTATTGCCCATGCGCTCTTTATTGATACCGCTTAACGATTTCTCTCGCCGAATCGACCAACTATATAACACCAGGCAATTGTCTTAACGGATTTATATCGCTTTAATGCAGCCTGCGCGTCTCCCGTCTCACGGTGACAAACAGCAGGATCCCCGCCACCGCTCCCAACAGCAGATAGGACTGCACCATAGGCATGAAATTATAGCTCTCTCCGCTCCACACGGCGGCAAAATCCCGGTTAATATATGTCACCGGCAAAAGCCTGGCCGCCGCCCGCATGACAGCGGGCATATTGTCATAAGTGATTCCCATCATCCCGCCCAGGATCATCATGGCAAAATACAGCAGCATCGTAACGCAGTAAGTCCGGGAAAATTTCCTGAGCAAAACAGCGATCCCATGGGCCAGGCAAAAAAGGATCCCGCTGAAGACCAGCATACAGATAGCGTAAGCTGCCGCGCCCCCTGCCGTAGGCGCCTTTACCTTCACGACCCCGTATCCCACGACAAAGTAAATGCCGAAGGCCGCCAGCATAAAGAGAAGTTCCGATAAAATTCTGTTTGCCAGGGATACTTCCGTCCTGATGCCAAACAGTTCCATCCTCTGGGGAATCCCCTTCTCCAGCTCCTGGGCATGGGCTATCCCATACCCCATAAATATGGTAGCCATAGGAATCAGCGCCCCCACTCCCAGAAAAACCGAGGTGACGATGGAAGTCAGCATTTCCCCCTCTCCCATCTCGCCTGCCACCGCTCTTGTAATGATAATTGCCATCAAAATCGGCATCCCAACGCCAAAAATATGCACATATGGATTCCCTATGACATTCCGAAACTCAAAAGCCAACATCTTTTTTGAAATGATTTTTCTTTTCTTCCGTTTTATTTTTTTCATGTTATTCTTTTCCATTCCTTTCTTTTCCGTCTCCGCAGACTGTCCAAAGCCTGCTGCTTTCCACTCGTGCCGACTTGCTCAAGTGCCGACGCCTTCGGACACCTTTTAAGCCAATCTTCCATAATTTGCTATTATCTGTTTCATCGGCTGCCCAAAGTCCCACTGCCTTCAGATCGTCTCCAGCTTACGCCCGCGCTTTCCGCCCCTTTGCGCTGACCGCGTTGATGTAGAGCATCTCGATGTCATTATTGCTTCGCTTATAGTTCACATTATTTCCCAGCAACAATTCCGCCAGCTTTCTTTCCTTTTCGGATGTGCCGCAGGAAACTGCCAGCAGATGCCTGGGCGATACCATTTTCTCATATTCCTTTAAGAGCGCCTGGTTCTCCGGCGTATTCTCCACCGTCACCACGGCTCTTCCGCAATATTTGTGAAACAGTTCCTCTCTCCCGCCGTAGTCAATTACCCGTCCTTCATCCAGAATCAATAGCTTATCCGCCAGCTGGTCCAACTCCTCATAATAATGAGAGACCATCAGAAAAGTCTCGCTCTTTCCCTGATACCATTCCGCCAGCTTTTCCACCAGTTTCTGTCTGGTCTCAAAATCCAGTCCGGAAGTGACCTCATCGTAAAAGGTCAGCGGCGCGTTCTGCATCATGACCATGATGATCGTAAAGCGCTGCTTCTGGCCTCCGGAAAGTTTGGGATATTTCTTTTTCAGGCAGTCCCGGAACTCAAAGAAATCGATCAGCTCCTCCAGCTTTCGATTTCCGGAAATATCCGTATCCAGGATCGCCTCCATCACATATTTCACCGGCATGTTGTCTGTATACTCGTTAAACTGCATATGAACCGCCATCTGTTCCGGCTTAAGATTTGTCCGGATCGACCCCTGATAAGGC
>JAMPFR010000146.1 GCA_023664365.1 Acetatifactor muris
CGTAATAAGGCGGAAGCCCCTCCACTGGCCTGCCTGCGCCAAAGACCTTTTCAAGCATCCCTGCTTTCGCCTGATACTTGCCAGAAGCATTGTATGTCACTGTAATGTCAGAAAAGCTTTCCTCCGGGAACCGAGCTTCCAGAGCCATCCGCAAGTACTTTTCTGTCGCACGGCTTTGGATGCCCTGGGTTTTCTTCAGCGACTCCGTGTGAAAAAAATGATATTTCTGTTCCTCCAGCATAAATCAGCTCTCCTTTTCCTGCATGAAATCTACTCCCATATCTTATCTGAATTCCAGCAATCTCCATGCCTGCCCTGCAGGCATCCATAATGGGGCAGTCAATATTCCCGGCTCAGCTGCCTTTGACACTCCTCCTTTGTGATTTCCCCAGCATTGCACTTCGCCATCAGTTCCGCATCCTTATCCTTCAATCTATAGAATGCCATGATAAGTACGCCGAACAAAGTCCCCAGAAGCGGGATCAGGGCATAAATTGCCCACATGCAGTCAAGTGCCGACTGGGGCTGCACGACCCCCGCAGCCTTCAGGCCCTCAAAGCTGTCCGTTTCCACGGAAATATACCCGGACAGGCCTAAGATGAACAGCCCCAGCGATGAGGAGACGCTGCTGGTCAGCTTAGTCACAAAGGAAGAAATCGCATTGCAGATCCCGGAACAGTCCTTTCCTGTCTTGTATCTGGTATATTCAATGGTGTCAGGCAGGAAAAAGGTCTTTGCAATATTGCTCATATTGCTGAAAGGCGCCTGTACTACCAGCAGGATACAGCACCATAAAAAATCAGGGCCCACAAAGTAGATGCTCAGCTGGATCAAAGCCCCAACTGCCCCCGCTGCCATCAGCACCCGCAGCTTCCCGAATTTCGCGCAAGCCTTTCTGGTCTGCAGCTGCGCGATCAGCTGGGGGATAAAGGCGATGGCAATGGGAATCACCATCACCAAGGAGCTTCCGAACATATAATAGGACACCAGCGTACCTACCGCGCCCCCTGTGGCCAGGCACTGGGTAATCACTGTACTGGCCATCAGGACCATCAGGTATTTATTAGTTTTTACGCAGTTCCACATATCTTTTAACGTATATTTTTCATTTTCTTCCGGGTCAACATTCTTTAGTTCGGAATTATGCTCCTTCACGCCGCCTACCAGCGGGAGCATCATGACGAAAAAGATTACGGAAGAAACAATTGCCACGCTCCTGATGGAGAAGCCCACATACTCGCTGATGGATGCCATCCAGACAATCCCTGCCCCTATGTACCCTAAGGCGTTCAGGATGCTCTTGCTCTGCAGGATGGAGTTCCTCTCATCCATGTTGTCCGTCAGGGTGACAATCATGGAATTCATCGGCACTTCTACCAAAGTATAAGTAAGGTCATACAGCAGGTAAAACACCACGAACCATATCAGCTTCGCCCCCTGGCTGATGCCGCTGGGCATGCAGAAAAACAGGGCGGTGAACAGTGGGAACAGGGCAAATGTCAGCCTGTACCAGGGCAGGTACTTCCCAGCGCCGGTCAGCTTGGAAAAAGCAGTTATCTTTGTAATCTGGATCCTGTCAATCAGGTATCCGAAAATCACATCGTCAAAGGCATCAATGATCTTTACTGCCAGCATGACACCTGCAATCGCCGTCAGGTCGATTCCCTGAAAAATCAGGAAGGTGCTCATCAGGGATGTCACGATTGCGCCCTCCAGATATCTTCCGAAGTCACCGATGATATAATTGCGGCGTTCCTTTTTTGTGGTCTTCCACCCTTCCGGATTCTGTTTCTCTCCTCTTCCACGGAATGCCCTTCCATTTTTCCCCATAGCGTTCTCCTCCTTTTAGCACATCCCATTCCATCTATGCCCCAAAAACGTATTTTCCGCTCCCAACTTCTCTGCAGGTGCCATTCCACTTCACGGTCGCCGTGCAGTTGGGCGGCACGGTAACGGTCAGCCGCTCCTTCTCATATTCCACACGCACTTCCCCATGGACAGTCTCAAAGGAACGCTTCAGCCAGTCAATATGCCCGTCCCGCTCCGGCGCAATCACCAGGTGCCCAAAGCCGGGGGTATCGCTGTCAATCCCGCAGAGCCGCCGCATAATCCAGTCGTCCACAATCCCAAAGGCATAATGGTCGAAGCTCACGAAACGTCCCGTATGCTTCGCCTCATCCGCATTCCATGCCTCCCAGATTGCCGTGGCGCCGTTCTGAACCTCATAGAACCACCCCGGCATCTTCTCCTGCCAGAAAACCTTCCGGGCAGCCTCACCCTCTCCCAGGTCACACAGCACATCCAACAGGAATGGGGTCGCCAAAAACCCAGTTTCCAGACAGAAGCCGTTTTTCTCAACTAACGCCAGAAGCTTATCCCTATACTCCGCCTTCTTATCCTCCGGCACCAGACCGAAGGCAAAGGCAAGCACATATGCCCCCATCTTATCCTCCGGAAGCATGCCCTGATAAATCAACACCTGTTGGATTGCCTCCTTCATCTGCGCCTGGGCTTCCACATACTTTTCCGCATCCTCCCCCAGGACGCAGCAGATTTCCGCCATCTTTTTCATGGACATATAGGCAAACATGGGAGCTACATAATAAGCCGATGTCTTGCAGATTTCAAACCCGCCCACCGGTTCGGAAGGGATCAGCCACTCGCCGAAATGGAAGCCTGTGTTGAACAGCCATGAGTCATAACAAATGTCTGCGCCGCCGTTTTTACTGTGGGCTGCCTCAATCACATTGCCGCAGAATTTCTCCATCGCCTGAAAATTCTCCCGGAGTATCAGCGTATTGCCTGTCACCCGGTACATTTCGTAAGGAACCCACACAATGGCATCCGACCATCCTGCCACGTTGGTAGGCTCATTGTCCCCGAAGCCTGCACAGACTCCCCGTACCAGCGTATCATATAGCTTTTCAAAGGGTGAGGTTATCATAATGGCTCCGTCCGCTTTCTGGTCCGCCCGCACATTCTTCAGCCAGGAAGTCAGAAAAGGAGTCACGTTCTCGTTGGTAAGGGCTGTTCTCGCATAAACCAGGATGTCCCCCGTCCACCCGGCTTTTTCCCGGGAAGGGCAGTCCGTAGGCACGCTCATCATATTGTTCCACTGGGACCAGCGGACATTCTGATAGAGGCGGCCAAGCTGCGGGTTGGAGCATTCAAAAGTTCCCGCATCCTCTTTCTGGGTGGTGAGGAGAACCGCTTGGAAATCCTCTTTCCGCACATCCTTGATCCCTGTCACCTTGATATAACGGAAGCCATGGAAAGTGAACAGGGCTTCGTGGGTGAAGGGTTCCCCTGCGGAAACCACCTCATCCTGCTGGGGCGCGAACATGGTATTGATGTAATTCCCATCCTTGTCCAGTATCTCAAAATATTGGAATACCGCCTTTTCCCCTGCCGGAATGTCCACCCGTATCCTTGCCCGCCCTGCAAGGAGCTGCCCAAAGTCCACGATTTTTTCTCCGGCAGGCGTGGTGAAGACCTCTGCTGCCGGAAGGAGCTTCATAGGGCGCACCGGCTCCATGGGCTGGGCGGCAAGCTGGACAATACAGTAATCCCTGACCAAGACAGGCTCCTCCGCTTCCGGCTTCCGGCGCATGTCCTGCATCTCTCCCACAAAGATATCCGATGAGAGCACATGTCCTGTCCCGCAGCTTTCACTGCCGTCTGAAAAGAAAACCTCTTCCGTGCCGTCCTCAAATTTTACCTCTAACTGGTACAGGACAGAATAAGCCGGATGCTGTTCTCCCAGTATCGGAGATGCCTGGTCAGAGAAATACCAGCCGTCCGCCACATAGAAGTTCAAGGTGTTCCTACCCGCCTTCAAAAGGCTTGTCACATCATAAGTCTGATAATAATGCAGTTTTTCATAACTGGTGAACTCCGGTGCAAATTCCCTGTCATCCGGCCTCTCCCCATTCACATACAGCCTGTAAACGCCGCAGGCAGTGGTGTAGACCCGCGCCTTGCTTACCTTCTTTTCCGGAAGAGAAAAAAGCCTTTCAAAAAGAACCGGCATTGCCCCCTGTTTCATCCCGCTCTTTGTTTCGTCCAGGATGTTTTCCGTG
>JAMPFR010000147.1 GCA_023664365.1 Acetatifactor muris
GTGGCTATCACTACCTTGTCCCTGACAGGTTTTAATGCCTCCCCGACAAGGCTTTCATTCCGTCCGCCGCCTCCGTACAGTTCTGCCGTATCAAACATCGTAATCCCCAACTCACAGGCACGACGGATAATCCGTATGGCTTCCTTTTTACTGTCATCACTGTAATCCCTGCCAATGGTCATACAGCCAAGTCCAATGGCAGAAACCTCCAATCCGTTTTTTCCTAATATTCTTTTTTCCATGATGATCCTCCTCAAATGTTTTATAAGCACTCTGCTATTCTGAGATCTTCAGGTCACTGAGCCATGCTTCCACATCTGCCTGCGAACTGCTCACGTCTGAACCTCTTATTGCGAGCCCTTCTTCCAGTTCTGCATCCGGGGCAAGTCTCGCAATGTCACTTTCGCTGCTCCCTAATCTGCTCCCCTCATGGGTGCAGAGCGGCCATATCATTTTCCCCGCAAAATTATATTCTTCTAAAAAAGTAAAGACAGGCTGCGGCAATGTTCCCCACCAATTCGGATAAATAAGAATAATCGTGTCATAGGCATCCATATCCTCCACATGGGAAGCAAGTTCCGGGCGGGCATCATTGTTCTGTTCTTCCTTAGCCTGGTCAGTCGTTCCCCGGTATGCAGAAGGGTACTTCCCCACAGTTTCAATAAAGAACAGATCCCCGCCTGTCACTTCCTGCGCCATCTGCGCAAGTAATTGGGCATTACCGGAAACCCCATCTTCCTCCATGTTCACACTGGCGGAAGTGACAGCATCCACACTTTCATCAAAGTCCATGTTTCCAACCCGTGAAAAATACGCGATCAGGATATTGCTCCCTTCTGTCTGTTCAGAATCGTTTTCTTCGGTTTCCGTTTCCGCATTGGAAACCGTTACCGCAGAGACTTCTGTTTCATCAAGCTGTTCTTGGGAATCTACAGTTGGATTTCCCGCCTCATCCGATACTATTTCCGGCTGAGAACCGGATGCCGGATTATTGTCTGCATCTTCGCTGCTGCTGCCGCAAGCCGTTATCGCAGACATCAGGGCCCAAAAAAATATAGTGGCTAACGCTTTTTTCATAAGAATCCTCCTTCAAATCACCTGATATTTTTTCCATTTCCTTTCTTCCTGAATCTGTCTGCACAGTTCAATCAGAAAGCCTATCCATCTCCCTGTTTTAACAGAGCTTACCATATTCTTCATCGGTGACTGCCTCCAGCCATTCATTGGACGCTCCTTCCGCAGGAACCTCTACGGTAAGGTGTGAAAACCAACTGTCAGCAGCGGCTCCATGCCAGTGCTTTACCTCCGGGGGAATGTTGACAATATCTCCGGCAGCGGATTCCCCATAGGAAACGCGCTTGGATTTTCTTCTCCTTTCATTGCAATTTACCTCCTTTATGATTCCATTTCACAGAGAATATAGATGCTCCTGCAGGACGGCGTGATACAGCCGCCCTCCAATCGTAAAGCACAGTCTTTTTGCCATATCAGACACTCCCTTTGGCCCAGGCTGCCACCGTGCTTTCGGATTGGGACGCATCTGCACCATGGACTGCAAGGCCCTTTCCAAAAGATGCGCCGGAGCAGATTTTCTTCAGATCACGCTCACAGCTCCCAAGGCCGCTTCCCTCATGCGTCATGACCGCCATGACTTTCTTTCCGTTCCAGTCCAGCTTTTCAAGCTGCGTAAAGACTGCCATCGGGAAAGTCCCCCACCAGCAGGGCCCACAGACGAACACATTATCGTACTCTGCGATGCTGTCCAGATATTTTTTCAGTTCCGGCCTTGCGCCTGTGTTCAGCTCCTTTTTCGCCTCATCGATGCAGGCGTAATAATCCGCCGCATAAGGCTTCACGGTATCCACCTCAAACAGATCTCCGCCAACTGCTTTCCGGATGAATTCAGCAACGATCTCCGTATTGCCCTTTGCAATATTCCTGATGCCGCCGTTCCAGTAGTTCTCGCCCTTCCGGGAATAATAGATAATAAGATTCTTAGCCATATTTAGTTTCCTCCTTTTCCGGTTTAATAAGTGGAGGCTTTCGCCTCTACGATTCGCCATGTGTCAGCATCCTTAATCAGCGCTAACTTTAACTGCAGCCGCCATGTACTCCTTCCGCCGCCGAATACCGCAGCACTTACGACACTCTGCCCTGTCAGCTTCGCCCGGTCTCCCTGTATTTCCGTCTCCATGTGCTGGTGGTCCGCCGAAAAATAATTCAGTGTGCCATTTTCTACTGCCCGGATAAATTCCTCTTTTGGCTGCCGCATCCCTGTCATATGCACCAGCACAAAGGACCTGCCCAGAACTTCCGACAATAGTCCGCGGTCTTTATCGATCATTCCACGGTACATCCGGCGGTAACAATCTTCTATTTTCTCTTTGCCATCCATCTGTTTTCACTTCCTCGAAAATGAACTTCATAAAACCTTATTTTCTGCATTCCATCAGGATTTCATAAATATCATCATGCGTCAGCGGCTGAAAGCAGCCGTTTGTAATGACGTTGGAAGAGTCTGCCACGCTGCGGTAGTCCGTATCCTCTCCAATACCCATTTCGGCAAATGTAGTCGGAAGCCCCATCTCCCTGATAAAGGCTGCCAGGCATCTAATGCCTTCCAATGCGGTTTCCGTTTCCGTCCTGCCCTCTGCACATACCCCAAAAACATGGATGGCTAAACGGGCGAATTTAGCAGGCTCCTTTTCACAAAGCCTGCGGTACAGGACCGGATGGATCACTGCCAGCCCCTGCCCATGGTTACAGTCCGTATATGCACCCAGCTGATGCTCGATCTGGTGTGCCTGGAAAGAAGAAGTTTTCCCAATCTTTAGAATACCATTTTCCGCCATGGCAGAAGCCCACTCCAATTCACTGCGGGAATCCACGTTTTTCGGATCATTCCTCAAAACCCGCATATTGCTGATCACGCTTCTCATGACCGCCTCGCAGATATCATCAGACAGGTTACTTCCCTCCGGGCTTCCAAAATACGTTTCCATACAATGACTCAGTGTATCAAATGCTCCGGACATCACCTGCATCATCGGCAGTGAAAGCGTATAGACCGGATCAAGGAATGCGGCATCGACATGTGCGCCCAGCACACCGGCTTTTATCTTCTTTTCCTCATGGGTGATCACTGCGCCGTTATTCTGTTCCGCTCCTGTTCCGGAAGCAGTCACAACCGCTATTATCGGAACATATTCTGAAGGATACCTGTGATCGGTAAATTCCATTTCCCAGATGTCCTGTGTAAGCCTTGCCTGTGCGGACACAATCTTACAGCAGTCGATCACAAAGCCGCCTCCTGCGGCAATGATCAGGTCAATCCGTTTCTCTTTTACCAGCACCGCTCCCTCCTGCACCTTTGTATAGGTCGGGTTTGGCATGATACCGGAGAACTCAGTAACCTTCTTGCCCGCAGCATTCAGAATATCCACGAGTTCTTTATAAACCCCATTTCCCTTAATGGAACCACCGCCATATGCCAGCAGCACATTTTCTCCGTAAGAACCCAGAATGCCGGGAAGATTCTCCTTCACACAGCCAACGCCGAAATAATTCTTTGTAGGGTAAGAATAAACAAAACTTTTCATTTGATCACCTCATGCTTTTTCTTTTACCGCAAGTTCTATTCTCCTGCCGGAAAGTCTGTGGATGCAGCAAGCTCCGTCTGTGTCTCATAATCCGCCACCCGCTCTTTCAGCCTCGTAAGCGTTGCGGAAAGCGCCTGTGAACCAAGTACCATGCGCAGGGGCGCAGGTTCCTTATCCACACTCTCAATGATCCGGGATGCCATTCGCACCGGATCGCCAGGAGCAAGCCCCTTGGATGCATCCAGCATATTCAGGAACCCGTGGCAGGATTCATATTCCGGCATCAACTTTGCAACCTTTGCGCTTCCGTAACGGAACTCCGTTCTTGCCCCGCCCGGCTCCACCATTGTCACACCAATGTTAAACTGCGCAACCTCCTGTGCCACCGCCTCGCAGAAGCTGGATTGTCAACACTTTTTTAGACAACTTTTTTAAGGTGGTTTTCTCTGTACTG